>DAHZQE010000352.1:0-2751 GCA_027409005.1 Ferrimicrobium sp.
CCAATCCTGTCCACCGCATCACCCAAACCCCTCCACTCTTCGCCGCCAAACCCCCCTCCCCTCTGCTCTCTCCCGCCCCCTCGCTTAGCTTTGTCGGCTTTACTCTCTTTGGGCAGCCGGACGAGATTGGTCTCTTCGTACTCCCTCCTCTCTTTCTCCTTGGCTAATTGACGGGCATCTTTACTTCGCCGTCCTCCGGCCGAGATGGTGGAGCCTATACTCGGTTCGGCGACGGGAGCGGCAGAGAGCTCGGTACTGACGTATTCATCTAGAGTTCGAGACCTGGGTTGCCGCCGCTCGTTCTGCTCCTTGGACCCGGTTGTTGGCATGGCGGTGGCGGAGATGCGGGGCGGGCGGTAGATGCCGTCGCTCTTGCTGGCGGCGCGCCGCATGTCCGCTGAGCTGGTGGCGGAGCCCTTGGCAAAGGCAGAGCGGGTGGGCCGGTAGGCAAGGGCGTCTTCCTCTTCGACCTCGTCGTCAGATTCAGAGTCGCTGGTTCCAGAGCCGTCATCCTCGTCTGCGGCTTTGCTCGAATTCGTCTTGGCGCCATCACCCTTCGCTTTCTGCGCAGCACTCCTTTCTGCATCATCGGCAGCTTTGACGACTTTCTCCACTTGGTACTTGATCTTTTGCTCTAACGGCCGCACACCTCTTTCCAGATAGACGCGTTGCTCGACCAACTTTTCAGTGAGCTTTTCGCTCAGACTCTGCGCAGACTCTACATCGCTACCGTCTTTGATGCTGCGAATTACATGCAAGTTTCGCAGCGCTAGAGCCTGGAGGTAAGAGAGGAAGATGTCGTTTTTGGTGTCGAGCAGAGTTATGCCGTTTTCTGGTGGGAGAAGCGAGCTGGATTCCGGCAACCCAGCAATGGCGCTGTCGGTCGCTGCTGCGAAGGTGGAGAGCGTTTCGCTCAGGCTTGCGGTGGTCGCCATGGCTGATGGTGATGTGTCGGAGAAAGCAGCAGCGGTTCGGGAATTCTTCACATGCATATCTTGGGAGCGGAAGGCTGCCGCTTGCGCGAGTCATGCAGGCTTGGCGATATGAACCAACGACGACGTCTTGTCATACATGGCACTTATGATCGGTGTAATCCTGTAAGAAGCGCTCACTGGTCGATGGACAACCGATACGCTCGTGAGCCTGACTCACAGCGCGTGATCCAGGCATCGTCGAGCCCTCCAATAGCGATGCCTCAGAGGGAGCATCAAAATCTCATTAGCTGCCCGAATGTTTGCTAGGGCCGTGTTGACCATCAGGAAGCATGGCATTCAGTCTTCGTACCGTCATGGCCAAGCGATAGACTCACCGCCGTCTGCCTCCTGCGAAGACCTAATTTGCCCAACTTACGCTTCGGTTGAATGCTTCAAGCTCGCTGTACGTCATGCAAAACATTTCGATGAAGTGATAACACGTTTCCTGTGAACTTTACTGTTAAGAAGCTTTGATAAAGGAAGATATGCCTTATAGTCATCCTCGACGTCATTTCCTAAACAATGCATGAACGTAGAGACCGTGTGCTTTTGCAGTGCAGCCTATCAGTCCTTTCTTGAAGATGAGTGCGATGTCCAACGATCTCACGTCAGCACAGACTCCCTGGCTGACAACCGTCCAGATTTCCAGGTGTCTGCGACTGCAAGGATGCGCTGACACCTGCGAATGGGTCGCAGTACACGCCAGTAACGGCGAAGCAGCCTGGGTCTTTCACAGCACCAATGGCCCAATCTTCATCTATAAGCCGACAGAGACCGATACGTTGTACCAAGGAGTGCTATATGCTCCTGGTTTGAGCCGTTCAACCTCTATCAACACAATCGAGTCGAGTGATCCAGAAAAGACTGAGAAAAGACCGGGAGCCTTAGGGAGGTGTGCTTGGTGAGCTCTAACAGTCCCTCATGTCAGGCAGGCGACACTGCGACAATTGTAGAGCCGTGAATAAAACGTGCAGCATCAACCCATGCTATCACCGCGCGCGCGTAGTTGGCGCAAGGGTCCCTGCTGTCTATGCCGACCGCAAGCCCGGAGCTATCTGACTAGACAAGGAAGACTATTGTGCTTCAGGCGTAAGCAAGTAGCCTTGTGGAACTTTGATATAGGCCAGTGAAGACGAATAGAAGGGCAATGCAGTGGGCCTAAAGGCTTGAACCGACTGAAAGATCAGGGTTGGAGACTCCATTTCCTCTTCCCAGATGGTTGGCCGTCTGGAATGTCTCCATCGGGCTTCAATCCCTTCTTGGCATCCATCCAAGCATCTTCGATCATCTTCGCTTTCTCGCAGCTTCGACATTGAATCACGCACTCGAATGGCAGCGGTATGGTCATCCAGCCTGGCACCATCCCGCTTTCTGGCTCGACGACGCTTCCTTCTTCATTAATCTTGGTCGACAAGTCAAAAGCCCAGAGCACCCGTGCAATATTCAAGAACAATGACTTCTCGGCGAGGTGTATACCAGGGCAGATCCGCCGACCAGCACCATAGGAAAAGTGATCGCGCGTGTTCGGATCAGCAGCCGTGGAATATGCTGCCGCAGAAAGAGGATAATTCATGTAGCGCTCCGGCATAAACTCTTCTGGGCTCTCCCATCGATCGGCGTCGTAGTTGATTGACCTACTGCCGTTCAGAAAATTGACATCGGGACTGATGCAGAGCGTGCTTACCACCAATCGCAGAAAACAACGCTCCCCTTTGGGATGAAGTATCCATCGAACCAGTCATCTTCTACACTGCAATGCTGTATGCCCACTTTGTTC
>DAHZQE010000365.1:0-4796 GCA_027409005.1 Ferrimicrobium sp.
TTGATGAACTCTTCCCGGCTGCGCGCGTGGCGGACGTGCTCGATGCGGACGTTAATTCGCTTCTCAATGTAGCGGTTGCCGACTTGTCGGTAAAGGATGACACCGACTGCGGACTTGGTCACGTTGTAGACGACGCCGGTCTTGCCGTGGTAGACCTTGTAGGGCTGCGCAGGAAGTCAGTGTGCCGTCCGCAGAGTCCATGTTCTCGTCTGGGCGCGCAGCGAAACATACCATGCCCTTCTGCACCGCGCCGTTGGCCACGACATCAACGATATCTCCCACGCGGTATTGCTTGAGGTATGTCGAGAGCGGGATCATACCCTTCTTCTTGAAGTCGCGCGAGAAGGCTATTCGGCCAGGTCAGCCGTAGTTCCAACCGAGCCCTCCATCTCCCATATGCGAGTGCGATCCTCCAAGCTCTTCTCATTCCTCTCTTCTCTTCACTTCTCTCTCTCAGGCATTGGGGTTACTGACCATAGCGAGTGCCAGCGCGGAGACCTGCGGCGTGACCCATTGCGAATGTGTGTGTTGGCTGTCTCGAGGTGTTAGTGGGATTGGTTCGAGATGGAGGTGACTGGGTATCGCATACGTCTGATTGTCAAGATGGCTATGTTGCAGTCAGTGTCGTATTCGCAGAGTCCCTGTATGTGTGGTGAAACTCACGTTCTCTTGTTGCTAGTCTTGACTTCGGCGTCGGCGCTGATTCGCAAGCCAAATTCGAAGAGGTGCTATGCGCCAAGAATCGACAACGCTCGGACCATCCACGCGGAATTTGCTGCCACTTCGAAATCCGTGAACTTCAACTTCGAGCTTACGACCAGCGACACTGCGAGGCAGCATCACCGACAACCACCCACCATGGCGCCGTAAGTTGATTCTCACATCTGGCAGGAGCAGCAGTACGAATGCGGAAGGAACATGCAATGAGCGGCAGGAGCGAAGCAGAACAACAGAAATGTCAAGATGCGCACGCGAATTGGCCACCTGGGCCAGCATTGTAGCGCGATCAGTGCTGCAGCAAAGGATGGAAGGGCAGCATTACGTCCGGTCTGGATTGGCAACGACATGCTCCATGACCATGAGCTGTGCATCGAAAGCTTCTACCGCCGAGACATCGACACATCACGCTGGCTCCCCGCCGCTCATTGCAACCTGCTACCGGACACTGCCCTCCAGCCGGATACCCTTCTCCATTGACCAGCAGAAGCTAATTGAATCTCAGCCGCAAATACTCCAAGACCTACAAGGTCCCGCGTCGCCCCTTCGAGTCCGCGCGTCTGTCAGTACCACCTTGAACCATGGCCACTGAGCGTGAGCTTGCTCCGCCCACGTCAACGGTATCCTAACATCGGCGCAGTGACTCCGAGTTGAAGATTGTCGGCGAATACGGTCTTCGCAACAAGCGCGAGGTGTGGCGTGTCCAGCTCACCCTCTCCAAGATCCGTCGTGCTGCCCGGTAAGCGCCAGCATTATCTGCCTCGAAGAAGATCTCGCCCACTAATCATTTCGCAGTCAGCTTCTCACCCTCGACGAGAAGGACCCCAAGCGTCTCTTCGAAGGCAATGCCCTCATTCGTCGTCTGGTCCGTGTCGGTGTGCTCGACGAGTCCCGCATGAAGCTCGATTACGTGCTGGCCCTGAAGACCGAGGATTTCTTGGAGCGCCGTCTCCAGACCTGCGTCTACAAGCTTGGTCTCGCCAAGTCCATCCACCACGCCCGTGTTCTGATCCGCCAGCGCCACATTCGGTAAGCTCGCCTTCTACTCCTGCTGTCTCGTACAGCCACTGACATGCATGTCTAGCGTCGGCCGCCAAATCGTCAATGTCCCGTCCTTCATCGTCCGTCTCGACTCCCAGAAGCACATCGACTTCGCACTCACTTCGCCGTTCGGTGGCGGGCGTCCCGGCCGGGTCAGGAGAAAGAAGGCGAAGGCGGCGGAGAGCAAGGAGGGTGGCGATGATGCCGGCGAAGAGGAGGAGGAGTAGATGTGTGCGCTTCAGACGGGCGGCACCGCGAACGATGTCATGCATAGGCGTACCTCCGCCGGCGTTCGGATAGGAATGGCGGTTCGAGGTAGCTATTTGTCTTGCAATGCAACACATGCTTTGACCACGTCTTCGTGTTCTGCAATACTACCGACCTCTCACTCAACTGAAAACCTTTGGGCGATGCCTTCGCCCGAAGCTCGTCAAAAGCTGACGTGCATCAGCAAACCTTCACCCAGATTACATTTCGACTTCGGAGGTGCTGCATGCTCGATTGCTCCATCCTCAGCAGCTCGAGACGGCAAGGCGCGTGCGAGGTGGTCGTACCTCGCGACCAAGAAACATCTCGGCGCCTCAAAGAGTCTCAGCAATCCACAAACACGCCATCGATTACGGAGGAGATGGCACGGAGCAGGGACAACACGGAGACACTACTTACTAGAGCGTGAAGGATACCAGGTACACGGTCGAACGTCCAATGTCTGAACAGCAGCGATTACAAGACCATTGTCACCGTTTTAGTGGGCGTGACAGAGCAGCCTGTGGCCGCTCACGAGACTGCACTGCTGAAAGTACCCCCCTTCTTCGGAGCTGCTTGCCCCAAGCGATGGGCTTAGGACGAAAAGCCGACGAGTAAGCTGCTAGGTGCCACGCTGGACACTTTAACAGCTTAAATTCACTGGATCTACACCTACGGGATCGACGGCACGAAGCAGTACGACGAGGTTGTGAAGGAGGGTGCGAAACTCGACAATTTGTTCATGGCTCACGTTTCTCCTCTCTACAAACTCTGGACTTTCAGCAACTATGTCGGCAGCAGCGCGTTCAGCAACGTCGTTATCGACAGAGTCCGGGAGGTGCTGCTTCAACCTGGAACCCAACACTTAGAAGACAACTTGCTGAAAATGGTTTGGAGTCTACAGAGGAAAAAAGCAACTTCAGGGCGCTGCTCTTTCGTGTGTCCGTGGCGCAGTGCATGCTGGACTGGCTGAGGATGGTCAGAGATTCTCTGCCCCACGAGCTTCTCTTTTATCTTACATGTGAGCTATTGAGCTCGAAGGGTCAAGCGAGCGTATTGAAGAGGGTGAAGTCTGCTGAGAAGTATCATCAAGAAGCTTGATGTCGGAGTAGGGAGATGGTAGTGGCATGGCCCCGGCGGGTGAGCCTCAATCCGTGCATAGGTGCCGTGATTACTGATATCAATGGCACGAATGTAGTTTAGGGAGGCTTGTTACATTCCCGCGGCCTCAAGCTCGTATTCTCGTCCTTGAATGCTGGAAGGGGGCAATTAAGACTGTCGGCATGCCGTGAGAGCGAACATTCCCTTGCGAATAGGCATGGTTGTACGAATGCCCAAATCATACGTCCACATCTACGATCACTGAATTAGGACCCCGTAGAGATGCGCCACGGACCATGACCTTCACCTCACTTCAAAGTTCACTGTGAATGCCGAAGCGAGCAAACATCGAAACAGCACTGCTAGTGTTTCATCCGCAACGGCGAACTGTCTCACAATGAGGTACGTTCACAAATCAGGACATTGCAAGTATGAGTGGCTTCAAACCGATGGATACAGTTGCCTACTGGACTGAAGTCATGAGAATTCAAAAGGCAGGTGTACAAAGGAAAAGTCTCCTTCTTCGCGGAGCGATTTCTTTACCACGAGCACCAAAGAGGTTCTCCGTGGTGTGATATGGGCGCAGCGCAGCCAAAATAGGAGCAGAACTCGTAGGATACCGACTACAGAGACAACAGCCACAAACGGTAGCAGATGAGACCATGAGATTCGGTGAGCGTAGCCAAGATCGCGGCCCTGAGGTGGAGACAGTACTGTACACTATCATACATACATGAGCTCAGGGCCTCCCTCATTCTTTATCTAACTTCCCTCTCCAATCCTTGATGTGATCGTTGATAACCTTCGCCGCCGCATCGACGGTAAAGTTCCGCCCAATCGCCTCCACAAAGTCACCCTCCGGATCCATCAAGTAGAAATAGATGCTATGATCCACCAGATAATCCTGACCCGGCTTGACATCCGGCGGTGTCGAGAAGTATACCCGGTACGCCTTACACACGTCCTTGACCTCCTGCCACGTTCCCGTCATGCCCAGAATATCCGGATGAAACTCTGCCAAATACCTCCTGATCACCTCGGGCGTATCCCTCGCCGGATCACAAGAGATGAACACCGGCTTCAACACATTCCCATGCTGCGCCTTCACCCGATCAATCATCCCGGCCATCTTATCGAGCTCCTCGGGACAAATGTCCGGACAATGGGTGAAGCCGAAGTAGACCAGACTGTACTTGCCCTTGAGATCCTGCTCGGTGAACTCTTTCCCGTTATGGTCTGTGAGATGGAAAGGTCCACCTACGAGCGGCTTGCCGATCCCTTTGTTTGCTTCTGCGATTCGAGCCCGTGCCATGCGGGCTTTCTCATAGCGAAAGTAGGCGGTCAGGCCCACGCCAGCAAGGACGAAGAGGACACCGGCTTGCCAGCTGAAGGGGCCAAGACTGTAGCGAGACTTGGCTTCTTGGACGGTCTTGTATGAGCGGTAAGGGGTGGAGGCGAAGGCGCGGCGGGCATTGACATTTCGACTCGCGACTTGGACGGATCTGGATCGAATCTCACGCTTCGGATTCTGGGAGAAGGAGGCGAGGTTACGGCGGGTGGCGGATTTCGAGCACCGTTGGCATATTGTGCTACCCGATAGCCGCAGCGACTTCGCAAATATCCCAGCCATGGTGAGTGCTGGAGAAAATGTGGATCATAGCATCTATTTCTACTTGATGGATCCGGAGGGT
>DAHZQE010000374.1:0-8270 GCA_027409005.1 Ferrimicrobium sp.
ATTGCCACACCGGCTAGCAGTGGTCCACCAAGGTACAGGTACTTCTCCTGCTTCGCTGTCGCGCCGACGAATGCAATCGAGCCCATCATGCCGACAGTGTACAGCCCAGCACGTGCGAGAATAGCCGGTGAGAAGAACAGCAGCGGACTCAGCAGGGCAGCCTGTGTGATGTTGAAAGCCGTCCAAAGCCCATACTTGACCACGTAGTTATCCGGGCTCGTCGCTCTGCATCCCATCATCGTGCCAATCGATCCGACAAGCCCGATACCGAGCACTAGCCACGGATTCGCAGACATGAGCCGGTAAGACCAGCCATTCACGTGCAGAGCCCGCGCAGCGATCCCGATGATCCCGACGCCCAATCCCGTGTGCATCATGGTATCATTCAAATAACTCCTCTCAAACGGCGGCATCCCACCATCTTCCCTCGTCTCTCGGTTGAAGATGAGATTGATGGCCAGTAGTGTCCCGCCAAAGATCGCACCGCCGTACATAAGGCGTTGGGTCAGGTTTCCCTGCGCCAGAGGATTTTGTGGGGCGGCGGTTTGGTAAGAACGTTTGGCGAAGGTGGCGCGGAAGACATCGTTGCGGGCTTTGGCGAAGGCCTGTAGAGGTGTTGCGGGCTTGCTGTTGAAGGTTTGGCGTGTGGCGGTTTGCAGGGTGCGGAGGAAGGGTTGGTTGTGTTGTGCGGTTTTCGGGGCGAGTTGGCGGAGGGCGTTGAGGGTGTTGGTAGCCGCGAAGGGGCGTCGGCAGAGTGTCGCCATCGTTGAAGTGTGTGTGGGCGTGTAGGTGTTGCAGATGAGACGGTGGAAAGATGGCAAGCTTCTTGAGATGGGCCACAGGCAAGCTTCTGTCGTCACCTCGAGCGGCGTTCGGTCATTCTAGAAAGCCACCCGAGGTCAGGTGACATCAGAGCGCGAGTCAGCGAACGTTGCGGCTCTGATCGGCCAGCTCCGCTTGAGAAGGACGGCGATATACACAGAGGCTCCCTCGAGCACCAATAGAGATTTCTCCAGCATCGACTGCCAAGGACCTATTTCCCTTCACTGTGTTCGTTCTGGCCACACGCCTGCAACGACTGCTAGGTCTGTCCAAGCAAGCGCCATGAACGAGGTAGGTTAGAGGGCGCTTATCGGCAGAGGCAATGGCTCGCTTATCGCAGAGCTCTTGCCACGGTAGGTGCTCGGTATATCTTTTCAATCAGCTCTCTGCATGGAGGAGGGCCAACCTCCTCTCCATCCCTCGGCCTCTCGTACATTCCAATTCACAATACGATAGCGACGAGACCACTGCGCATCATCAGCAGCCAAGATCTGCGCAGCCGGTGGGGAAAGCAGTTTCGAGCACCTCGAGGCTCTCGAGCCCTAGCGTATATATACCAAACCAGCTGCTGGCGCCTCCTCCTGCTCACGATGGAGGGCTACGAACGCCGCCTCTCGGCTATCAGCATGTCCCCCGCCGCCGCCGACCACTGGCGATCCAATTCACCCTCTGGCTCCGAACGAAGAAAGCTTTCTTTCCATCCTGTCGGCGAGTGGGTGCCACCAGTAGTCACAACAGAGGAGCCTGTGGGCGCAATCGGGGTTGGCAAGACGAAGCGACTGGTGCAAGTAGGAGTGGCGGTGACTTACTGCCTCCTCGCAGCCGGCGTAGTGTTTGGCTTTGCAGCTTTCAAGCCCGTCTTGGTAGAAGAGGGTGTCTACCACGAAACATGCACACAAGACGAGCGCGACCGCGGCGAATGGGTCTGCTACGAACAGGAACTCCGCCTAAACTTAATGTTCACTGTCGCGGCCGTCAGCACCAACGTCTGCGCTCTCCCAGTTGGCACAATCCTCGACCGCTACGGCCCCCGAGTCGCAAATCTCATCGGCGTAGCCTTCCTCACCCTCGGCTCTCTTTCCCTCGCACTCGCCAACGACCTATCCTTCGACGCCTACATCCCCGGCTACCTCTTCCTCGCCCTCGGCGGCCCCTTTGTCTTCATCCCCAGTTTCCAGCTCTCCAACACTTTCCCTGCCCACTCCGGCCTGATCCTCGCTTTATTGACCGGCGCATTCGACACCAGCAGCGCTGTATTCCTCTTCTACCGCCTCATCTACCAAGTCTCCAACGGCTGGTTCACTCCTAGGAAATTCTTCCTGCTCTATCTAATCGTCCCCGCCTTCATCTTTACTGCGCAACTCTTCATCATGCCCTCCCAATCCTACAGAACCGTCGACGAACTTACCCACGCTGCCGAGGATTCCTCCCTCAACACCCATGACTCCGGAACTGAAATCGATGACGCTTCCCGCCGCGCAGCATTCCAACAACGCCGCGAAAGCCGACTCTCAGAAGCCACCTCCCTCCTCAGCAAGAACTCCAATGGCAACGGCGCAAAGCAAGCCCAGCAAGATGAGAGTAAAGTAGCCATATCCGGCGTGTGGGGTGCTTTACAAGGGAAAACCGCATTGCAGCAAATCATGTCGCCGTGGTTCGTGCTTATCACGCTTTTCACCGTGGTGCAGATGACGAGGATCAATTACTTCGTTGCGACGGTTCGAACCCAGTATGACTACCTCTTGCATTCCCACGACGGAGCAGCGCAGATTAATGGGTTCTTCGATGTCGCGCTGCCGTTGGGAGGAGTGATCGCCGTACCGTTCATTGGGTTGGTGTTGGATCATACTAGTACGCCGTTCACACTCGCGTTGCTTGTTAGCATTGCTACTGCGATTGGCATATTTGGCATCATCCCGGAACTTTGGGCAGGATATGTGAACGTCTCCCTGTTCGTCGTCTATCGACCACTATACTACACCGCAGTCTCCGACTACAGCGCAAAAGTCTTCGGGTTCGCTACGTTCGGCAAGGTACTCCTCAACCCCTTCTCCCTGTCCCCCAAACCCCTCTTCACCCACTAACATATCGCTATCTAGGTCTACGGCCTGATAATCTGCCTCGCTGGCCTCTTGAACTTCGCCCAGCAAGGTCTCGACGCCCTGACTCACCGCACATTTCAAAACGATCCTGTGCCTGTGAATGTCATTTTGTTCTGTGTGGCTTTTGTCGTGGGATTGGTGTTGGTGGGGTATGTGTGGCGGAAGAGCGTGACGCTTCATCGGGAGGTTGTAGAGGAGGAGGCGGAGGAGGCGGAGGAAGTGCTCATGCCGGGGGCGGATGAGAGGGAGGTGGAAGGGGAGCATGGGCATCAAAGCTATAGTACGGCGTGAGCAGTGCTCTTGAGACCAAGATACAGATATATGTGAAATCAGAGCAAGTTAGGTGTGGGCCAAGGCAAAGCTCTTCCACTTAAACGGCGATTTAGCGGTGGCGCTGCTGGAACCTCGTCAATCTATTCGGTAGGAGTCCTGCTCCACTAGCACTGGACTTGTTTGCAGATTAGCTGTGTGCGTCCCAGCCTTCACATCACACAACTGCCTCAACTAGACGGCGCGGCCTCCGTGCGCGAGCCGCTGTTTTCCCGATCTCGCAAGCTTTGGACAAGCTACCGCAGCTTCAACGTCATCTTCCAACATTAGCCCGTGGAAGCCGAACGTTTGTTATTCATCACGCATCGTAACAAGATGGCATTGGCTCCTGGTGTTTGATAGGGAAGGCGGCTTATCTTGACGACGATGCTGATGATGGAGGTGAGATAGGCGGGCATCTTCTTGATCTTGACCACGTCAAGCAAGCATTCAGGTGCAACATATATGTAGAGGTACCTGCATCACAGCTGGGCGGGTTTGTGTTCCTTCGACGGTCTGCTTGGAGACACTGGTCAAGATGTGTGGCATTTCTTGTATCTTGACTCTTTCGGGCGAGCATTTCCAGCGTCAAGATCGACCTCGCAATGGCGAGCTGAAGCAGAGTCTCGCAAGCCGGCGACAGAAAGTGGAGCAAGAACTAGATGCTTCTCTGGCTCAGATCAAGCATCGTGGCCCAGACAGCTGCGGGAACTGGATCAGCGACGATTGTCGAGTAGGTACTCTGGCTCAAGTATTGCTTCTTCCTAATCGCCACTGGGCATTCAACCTACCCTCCCCAGCCCCTGTCACGCCTCGTAGACAGTGCTGACATTCCTTTCCATCATATAGCCCTAGGTCACGTCCGCCTCTCAATCAATGACCTGACCCCATCCGCCACCCAGCCCTTCAATTCTCCTTCCCACGGCCTCCACGCAGTCGTCAACGGCGAATTCTACGACTACGACAACATCCGCGCCCACCTCGAAGCCGTTTTGCCATCTTACAAGTTTACCTCTCGCAGCGACTCTGAGATCATCATCGCTCTGTATCTCCACTATGGCTTGAACTTCACGGAGTACCTCCGTGGCGAATTCGCTTGCGTGCTGTGGGATGAGCGAACCGAGACGCTCGTGGCTGTGAGAGATCGGTATGGGATTAAGCCGCTTTTCTGGACGGTATGTGAGGGAAGGCTGTGTGTGGCGGCGGAAATGAAGGCATTTCTGCCGTTTGGATGGGAACCGGAGTGGGATGCCAGGAGTCTGAAGGAGGCGGGGTGGGGAAACGATGGAAGGACTGTGTTCAAGGGGGTGCACAAGGTACGTCGCCCTGTAGGGGCTGTGGAATGGCCACTGATTCTGACTTCCGTAGATTCGACCGGGTCATTACATGATGTGTAAGGGCTACGTTCAGATTGAGGAGAGGCCGTACTGGGATTCTGAGTACGCCGACAAGGCAAGAACGAATTCTGCCATGGTCCACGAGCAAGCGAGCAGACCATTTCCAAGCGAACAATTGTACCCAGCACTCCTGACGAGCTCATCGAGGGCGTGAGGCAACGCATGCTTGAGTCTGTCCGGCTACGATTACGAGCAGACGTACCGGTTGGCGTCTATCTGTCTGGCGGCATTGATTCTTCTGTCATTGCAGGCATGGTTGCCCACCTTGTTAAGGAGCAGAACGTTTCAATGGGCTCTGCTCCGCCCGGCGAGCGAGTGACCTGCTTCAGCATCGCTTTTGACGAAGACAGTGGCTTTGATGAGAGCAGCATCGCCAATCGGACTGCGGAGTGGCTAGGCGTCAAGTACCTGAAGAAGCTCATGAACGAAGACGAGTTAGCCAAGCGATTCGAAGACGCAGTCTGGCATTGTGAGCAGCATAATCCGGATTTGAATTTCGTCGGCAAGTATGCCTTGAGCGAAGTACCACAGGAAGCTGGCTACAAGGTCGTTTTGACCGGCGAGGGCGCGGACGAGATCTTTGCAGGCTATCCACTGTTCCTACCTGACTATCTCCGGGAACCCGACAAAGCATACGAGAAGCACAACATTCTCCCGGAATCAGAGCGTCAAGAGCAATTTTGCCTCGCCGAAGAAGCAGCCCGCGAACACTATAGCAGCATCGGCGCCGACTCCGGCACCGGCGGAGAAAGCGTCCCACGCCGCATGCTCAACGGCATCTCCACCCTCACAGGCATGACGGCCTTCCAACCCGACGTCTTTGCCGACTGGACTGACAAAGCCTTCCCATCTGCTGATTCGCAGATGACTATCGCCACGAACGTCGACGGAATCGCTCGCCACAAGATCAACAGCTCCTGGCATCCCATGCATTCAGCTCTCTACGTCTGGAGTAAGGGCAATCTGCCCAATATCTTCCTCACCTGTCTTGGTGATCGGACGGAGATGGCCCATTCGATCGAAGCAAGGACCCCGTTCCTGGATCATCAATTGACCGAGTTCGTCAATAAGTTGCCGCCTTCTGTCAAGCTGCGATGGGTACCGGAAGAGAAGCGGTTCGTGGAGAAGTGGATCTTGAGGGAAGCGAGTAAGCCGTTTATTACGAAGGAGTTATATGAGAGGAAGAAGCACCCGTACTCAGCGCCTACGAAGTGGCCAAGGGACGGGCCGTTGCATTCTCTGATGAATGACCTGGTGACGAAGGATAAAGTTGAGCAGCTTGGCTTTGTGAGCTGGGAAAAAGTCGGTGGGCTGGTGGATGAGGCTTTTGGAGATGCAGGGAGCCCGAAGGCTATGAGACTGGTGTTGGTTATTGCGGAGTGGATCGTACTGGCGAAGAGATTTGGGGTGAAGACTGCGCGGATCGAGGATTGCTAATGAAGCCACCTTTGAAATAGAACGACTCTCAGGGTATTATTCGACACGCCCTCGATGGATCATATGGCACTGCTTGGGAATATAGTGACGTTATAGCGTTCCTTCTGGTAATCCACTCCCAGGAATCGCAGCGCTAATGGTTGCTGTAGTGGTTAGGATGATTCCTGAGAGCAGTCGCAAAGTCCACACCTTCTTGCACGTCTTTTAGTAGCCCGTCATCTGCCTCCTTCAGCATCGGCAGCAACTCGGCAATCTTCTTCAGCTTGCCCTGTGGTATCACGGCCATCACCCCTTCCCCTTCGTCTGCTACCAAAACATCGCCAGGATAGATCTGAAAACCGCTGACGACGATCGGGACGTCGACAGCCCACGGCTTTGCCTCCATGCTGGTCCCGACCGAGCTCAATGCCTTCGACCATACCTGGAAGCTACCATCGCTACAGATCTCGCCACAGGCTACCACATCTCTCGCCCTCCCATCAATCACAGCGCCTTTGACTCCGCGGGTCCTCAGCCTTGTCGCGACAATGTCGCCCAGAAGAGCCACAGTTTGATCTGGCGGTTGCTGGAAGATTGCAACGGTACCGGGAGCGGGGCAGTCTGTCCAATGCTTACCCTTCGGAATGTTAGACTCCCGTGGTGCCTTCGTCCAGGTTGGGAAGCCTGCTTGCTGAGTCCGAGGGACAAAGAAAACAGTGCTGATTGGTGCTACAACACGGTTGCGGCCCTGGGCCCGAGATGGTATGGGAGCTAGGCTACCGTAAGCGTTAGACTACATCATTTGGGCAGCATAAAGTCTACCTATGCCTTTTAAGTGTCCTGCAAGAGGTACATCGAGCTTGAGCAGCGCATCAGACACCTACTACTGAGATCAATGCCACCCATGCGAGATCCGTTGTCATTTAAGGCCTCACATCGCATGGGGAGTAATCTTTTTGGATCGCTTTGCAGAGCTCTGCAACTTCTTCCGCGCTCGCCATTGGGTTGCACGATTCGACCGCTGTCACGGTCCTCGCATGTGTGTCTGCCCTGTTTGAAGCTTCTCTCGACACTTCTTGGATGCGGGAGCTTCGAGCTCAAGGCTGCGATATCGGAGGGACGTGAGAGAATGCCTGAATAGGAAGGAGGTGTCCTAGAATGCCTTTTTCATCAGTCGCGGATACTGCTGCCGGCTACATGACATCAATTCATGCGATTGACAACCCGAACCGCTGTGGTGAAGCTTCAGGCATCCACAACGAGGCTGATCGGCCAGATAAGGATGGCCTTTCCATACGTCGGCCAATGACAACGGGGTGAGTTACGCACTTGGGCATTGATTCAGCTTCAGATCCAAATGGTCCAACTCCAGCTCTAGACACCATACAATCCAGGTGCAGGTAGGGACCTCACGTGTCACGTCGGTGCTGTAAGCCGGTACTCACCAATCAAAACAGCGACTGCCATCTTGCGCAGCAAGAACACGAAGAAGAGCATCTCCTCCATGTAGCTTTCCAAATGCTTTCCTGCTGAATCTTGATGTCTGATCGGTCTTGATGTCTCCTTGACGTAGTTTTGGCGACGCGTCGGTCGAAGGGCAAGCAAACGATACCGCTGCTGAGAGCGCGGCACAACGGCGTGGAACATGTACGAACGATGTGATGACTTCCCAAGTTTCCATGACTTCTAACCATCCGTAGTGACAACTTTGTGGAGCCCAAAGCATCTCGACGCATCTTTAAACCGTGCCACACTATCTAGCCATCGCCATAATTTACCGACCTCGAGCTCCAATATAGCGGACAACTACCCGATACGCAGCGTCAGACATTAAGCCTCGATGATGCAAGATCAGAGAGTAGGGAGGAGTCATGCTGGGATGAGTAGGGGGGCAAAGCGAGACGGAGCACGGAGTGTAACACTTGAGGAGTGGTAGAAGTTGGGTTTCGCGCGTCCAGAGCAGCAGGAGCAATACTAGAGACCAGGCGTCCGACTTTGTATAGGGCGGGTGCACCTCGATGTCGCTAGCCATGCGGTACGGCGCGCGAGATGGCTCGTCTCTGTGAGGGCCGGACCATCTCAGCGTGGTTCGTCGCGCGAGCTCGAGCGGCCAGGAGGGATGCAAGGCGAGAGCTACGTTGAAATACAAGGAAAGGGAGGCTATGGAATCATTTGGATGCTATAGCTGTACTCAAGTCGAATGCAAAGCACACACGAAGATCAG
>DAHZQE010000375.1:0-5697 GCA_027409005.1 Ferrimicrobium sp.
CGCACCCGATGCCCAGTTCATTCCGGTTGGTAACGCAGGCAACATCAGTGCCTATTGGCTCGGTTATCGAGAGTACTATGAGGCCGGGCTTGCGGAGAGAAGACCCAGGATGTTTGGAGTTCAAGCGGCTGGTGCTGCACCCATCGTGAGGGGTGCCGTAGTATCTGACCCGGAGACGATCGCAACAGCGATCCGTATCGGCAACCCGGCGAGCTGGTCTCTGGCATTAGAGGCTCGGGATGAGTCTGGGGGCGCAATTACCGCGGTAACCGACGAAGAGATTCTGAGCGCCTATATACTCTTAGCGAGAGACGAGGCAGTATTCTGTGAACCGGCCTCAGCAGCTTCAGTCGCTGGACTTCTCAAAACCCCAGTTGTTCCTGGTTCGTCGGTTGTGTGCGTGTTGACTGGGAATGGATTGAAGGATCCAGATACTGCGGTATCCCAAGTGCAGGTTCCGAAGGTAGTGGGCACGTCAATGAAAGAAGTGGCAGAGGCTATTGGTCTGTGATTTTGGTTACTAACCACTGATAGATTCCTCGTCATTGCATCTGCCAAGATCCTTGGCAAAGAAGGGAAAGAACTGATGGACGTAACGTCTGGTGCGCTTGAGTCGCTCGACAAAGAGGCGCTTATGACTCTTGCTCGTCAACTCGATCTGAAGGTGTCTGCTCGGCTCAGGAAGGCTGACTTGATATCGATGATTGAGTCACATGGTAGCTCAAACGGAGCTAGCGATGTTAACCATGTTGATGCATCTGAGCATTCAACGTCCGCCGGGAGTGGTCGGTCGCGTCTGTCGTCTGATGCACCCGAGTCGAACGCTGCCAGTACGAATGGTTCACGTCAGCTCGATCAAACCAATGATTCCACCAACCCAACGTCGAGTGAACAACGAGAGCAGGTGGTCTCTGATCGCGGTGGGTTGGAAGGCTCAAGGGAGGGTTCACACTCCCAATCTGGATCCCAGCGCTCTCAACGAAGTGAAGGTGATGGGCGTTCGCAGGCCAATGGTTCGTCGGAATCTAGGCGAACGGATGGATCTCGCGGCGGTCTTGCGACGCTGATCCCACCGATCACTGTGAATCCCGCTGAGCGTGCCAGCAACCGTTCGCAGCCAGAGGAGTCGCAGGCTTCTGCCCTCGCTCGCAGTGAGGATGGCGCTTCGCGTCGGTCTCGCCGAAGTAGGCGTGGAAAAGAGAGAAGTGATCGACCGGAGAGTACGGATAATCAGCAGAGTGTAGAGTTAGTTACCGTCCAGGGTGTTCTTGACTTGCGTGATGATGGCTATGGCTTTCTCCGTACCAAGGGGTACTTGTCATCGAAGGAGGATGTGTACGTACCTGCCTCGTTGGCGCGAAGAATGAGCCTGAGGCGTGGGGACATTGTGGTCGGTGGAGCTCGTCCAGCGGGTTCGACTGAGAAGTATCCCGCTCTCTCTAGGGTGGATACAGTCACTGGTCTAGACGTGGAGACAGCAAAGGCTCGCCGCCGATTTGAGGACTTGACCCCGCTGTTCCCCAACGAACGCCTCACGCTTGAGACAAGCACTGACCCAACAAATATTACGCCAAGAATTATCGATTTGATCGCTCCGATCGGGAAGGGTCAACGTGGACTAATCGTCTCACCCCCCAAGGCCGGAAAGACCACGATCATGAAGGATATTGCGAATGCGATCGAGCGTAATAACCCAGATGTCGCACTAATTGTCCTGCTAGTAGATGAACGCCCAGAAGAGGTTACCGATTTTCGTCGATCGGTAAAGGGTGAAGTGATCGCCTCCACCTTCGATCGACCAGCGGAAGAACATACGCAGGTGGCCGAGCTCACGATCGAGCGGGCAAAACGCATGGTCGAGTTGGGCCGGGATGTTGTGGTTATCCTCGACGGGATCACCCGTCTAGCTCGTGCCTATAACTTGGCGCAGCCAGCGAGCGGAAGGATCATGTCTGGTGGAATCGATTCTGGAGCTCTTTACCCACCCAAGAAGTTCTTTGGCGCGGCTCGCAACATTGAAGAGGGTGGCTCACTCACCATTCTTGCCACCGCCTTGGTGGAGAACGGATCCAAGATGGATGAGGTAATCTTCGAGGAGGTGAAGGGGACTGGCAATATGGAGCTCAAGCTCGATCGTCGTCTGTCTGAGCGCCGGTTGTATCCTGCAGTTGACGTCAATGGGTCGTCGACGCGCCACGAGGAGCTTCTGTTCTCTCGGGATCATCTCAATCAAATTTGGAAGCTCCGACGAGTGCTAAACGCGATTACACAGGACGGGACGGCTGCGGCTGGACTTGAGCTGTTGCTCGATAAGGTTCGCAGTACTCGCTCTAATGCGGAGTTTCTTGCGGAGATAGCACGTAGTTCGGGAATGTAACCGCCGGTCTTTGCGTTCTTGATTCTCCTAGAGAGGATGCTAGGCTTACCGGCGGTACTTGCACAGTCGCCAACAGCTTGGAGAACCTAGTCGGGGCCCAACCTTGAAGTTGGTGCGCCACAGCCGACGATTTTGAGCTAGGGTGCGTGTGCTGGAGTTCCAGTTTGGGTTGTTTGGAGTGGATCGGTCGGTTGCTCATAGAGTTAGCCGCACCCTCCATTAGGTAATAGAGCTTCGCTACAGACGAAGCGTCAGCGAAAAGATAGGACAGAAGTATGAAAAGCGATATACATCCAGAGTATGTGACAGCGACGGTACATTGCTCTTGTGGGAACACCTTCGTGACTCGATCAACCAAGACCGACCTCCATATCGAGTTGTGCAATGAGTGCCACCCGTTCTACACCGGTCGTCAGAAGCTGGTGGATACCGGTGGTCGTGTGGAGCGTTTCCAGCGTCGTTACGGTGACCGCTCGAAGAATCGAGCCCAATAACTAGATGTCTTGAGCCTTGAGTTCAATGCAGCCACTTCTTGAGACGGCGGTCAAACAAAGATTCGGTGAGCTCGAGATGATGGAGCAGGTCAGGGATGATTGGTGGATCGGTCGCACGGCTGACACCATCGTCACTTGGCCTGTCCCTGCTGTGGGTTCTCGGTTTGAACCTATGGATGAGATCCTAGGACAACTTATCTTGCTTCGTCGGGATTATCCGGATCTTGCATGTAGCGTCGTGCTGCCGACGAGCTTAGCCAGTCATCGCTCCCAGCTGTTGCTAAAGGTCGAGGATCTGCGGCTAGCCTTCTCCTGGGCCGACCCAACGATTGAGCTACTCGTCTTAGATGGTGTGGAGATCTCGCCGCTGAGTTCGCGACCAGCCTTGGAACCGGTTCCCGTCCAAGGGATCCCGGGCCCATTTCAGCGACTTGTGGATCAAGTCTTTGGATCGTTGGCTGGCCCTGAATACGTTTGCTATAGAGACTCATTCTTCGCCGAATATCTGGGTATTCCTGTCCTGGGCATGGTGGGGGAGGCGTTGGCAGTGGGTGTCGACCCCCGAGATCAGGCGATGGCTCGAGAGACTGCGATGACCTCTGAGGCGCTGCTCTCGTTTGCGCACGAGATTGTGGAGACGCTCGTCGCTTCGAGGTTGAAACGGAGTGGACGTTATGACTTCTCTCGAGTGGCGGTGGGCCGACTGCTGCGTTCATTGTACATCCCCCATCGAGCTGGCATTATTCCGCTCGAATATGGTGAGGTGGGACAGGCTCGGGCGCGTGCCTACGCGAGTGGCGGGGGAACCTTCTATGGCTTTGGCAGTGCGCTTGATCTCTGGTTGATTGTAGAGACGGCTGTGCTTTGCCAACCCGAGGGAGAGGCGAGCCAGGTAGTCTACGTCCTTGACCAGGAACCATTGAGTATCTTCGCTGAGCTGGCTAGGCTGGTATGCATTCCATATTCGATCGAGGTCAAGGAGCTAACCGGTGGCTGATGGGCGTCTGGAAAAGTTCGAGCTCGAGTACCAACGCAGCGTCGAGGAGATGTCGGATCCTAAGTTATTTCAGGATCAGCATCGCGCTCGTGAGGTTGCGCGACGCCACAAGGCGCTCGAAGAGATTGTAGCTACTCTACGTGATATCGATCAACTCCAGGAGGATCTCTCGGCAGCTACTGAGTTTTACCAGGCCGCGCCAGCCGACGAACGGTCGCTATGGGCGGATGAGATTTCGACGCTCGAGTCTGCATTGGCAGCGAAGACCGATGAGCTGGAGATCCTCCTGCTACCCCAAGACCCGAACGATGGTCGTAATGTAATCCTTGAGATTCGGGGAGCTGAGGGTGGGGAGGAGGCGAATCTCTTTGCTAAGGACCTCACTGAAATGTTCCAACGATTTGGCGACAAGATGGGTTGGCGAGTTGAGATGCTGGCGGCTGATCCATCTGATCATGGCGGTTACAACTTCGCGTCTCTATTGGTCAAGGGTGAGGACGCGTGGCGGCGTTTGAAGCACGAAGCGGGACCTCACAGGGTACAACGCGTACCCGTGACCGAGACGCAGGGTAGGGTTCATACATCCTCTGCGACAGTGACGGTACTGCCAGAGGCAGATGAGGTTGAGGTCCAGATCGACCCGAATGATCTGCGTATAGATGTTTATCGGTCCACTGGCCCAGGTGGGCAGTCGGTCAACACCACTGATTCGGCGGTCAGGATTACCCATATTCCCACCGGGATCGTCGTCGCGATGCAGGACGAGAAGAGCCAGATACAAAACCGCGCTAAGGCGTTGCAGGTATTACGTGCGCGGCTATTGAAGGCGGAACAGGATCGTGTGAATGAGGAACTCTCGCGAACGCGCAAGTCTCAGGTCGGCGGTGGTGGACGATCCGAGAAGATCCGCACCTATAACTTCAAGGAGAACCGAGTTACCGACCATCGGATCAAGTTGACACTCTACCGCCTTGACCAGATTCTGATGGGAGACCTGCTTGAGATCTCTGATGCGCTAATCCAGGATGAGAGATCGCGGCAGTTGTTAGACCAGGACGATGCTCGCTGATACTCCAGGAGCTCGCACGGAGGGTGCTAGCTTTTACGCTGCTAGCGTGGCGCAGCGTTGGTTAGAGCGGGCCGCCAACGAGGAGGTGGGGCGCCATGGAGGCTCGAAATCAGCCATTCTTGCCGGTTATCGGCGACGGCTTGACGCTGGTGAACCGCTCCAATATGTACTTGGCAGTTGGCAGTTTAGGTGGTTGGAGTTGCAGGTAGATGACCGAGCACTCATACCTCGTCCAGAGACTGAACTCATCGTTGATCTCATCCTGACCGAGCTGGGAGATAACCGTTCAGGCAAGGTTCTGGAGTTGGGCACAGGGAGTGGTGCTATTGCGGCTTCGTTAGCCTTTGAGTGCCCCGATCTTTTGGTGGTGGCTACGGACTCATCTGCGGACGCGTTGACGCTGGCGGAGATGAATCTTGTCAATCACGGACTTGATGAGAGGGTCACGCTTCGACTGGGGGACTGGTGGGAGGCGGTGGATTCTGACGAGCGGTTCAGATTGATCTGTTCGAATCCCCCCTATATAGCGGAGGATGAGTGGCTCAAACTCGATCCGGTAGTCCGGGATTGGGAGCCACCCGGTGCTTTGGTGGCGGGTTCGACTGGTCTCGAATGCTATCAGGTCATCTTTGGTAAGGCCCACCGATACTTAGAGGAGGGACACGGTGCGATCGTGGTAGAGATAGGTGCATCACAGGGCAGCGATGTGCAACGGATCGCGGTGGCGACAGGTTTCGATGATGTTAGCGTGAAGCAGGAC
>DAHZQE010000380.1:0-3345 GCA_027409005.1 Ferrimicrobium sp.
TTTGCTGCAGCTGCCGCAAAGGAGCAAGCCGGTGAAATAAATCCAGCAAGCAAGGCTCGGAAAGGCTCAGTAGCCCAGGACGAAGAGGGTATCGTGACCAACGGTACGCCAGCAGAGTACGAGGAGAAGGAAGACGAAGACATCTACTTTGAGCCGGAGCGCAACAATGTCATCTTCAGCTCTGCCATCGACGGCTGGGCTTTCACTCCTCGACAATTCGCTGGCTTGTATGAAAAGAAACTCGGCATCAAGCGTAGCATTCTGGAGAAAGTGCTGTGGGGCGACTTTTACCTCGATCCCAAGACCAAGCGAGTGCTCAGCTCGAAGCATCTCAAAGGACGTCATCTAAAGCCAATGTTCGTGCAACTAGTACTGGAGCAGGTTTGGGCTGCATACGAGGCAACGACTGGCGGACCTGGTGGAAAGGGCGATCCTGCTATGCTGGAGAAGATCACCAAAAGTCTGAACATCAACATCCCAGCGCATGTCACAAGAAGTCGAGACCCGAAGGCTCTACTGGCCGCAGTCTTCTCGGCTTGGCTGCCGCTGTCAACAGCGCTGTTGGTCTCGGTCATCGAGCAGCTGCCCAACCCGGTCACGGCTCAGGAGACCCGAATGCCAGATTTGATCAGGGATTCGCCAGGCTCTCAGCACATCGATGAGAAGATCAAAGACGCAATGATAGCCTCGAAGCCTGATGTTGCTGAGCCAGTTGTGGCGTACGTCAGCAAAATGATCTCAATACCTGAGAGCGAGCTGCCTATCAACAAGCGTAAAGGAGGCATGCTCAGCGCAGACGAGGCACGGGAGCTCGGTCGTAAGAAGCGAGCCGAAATTGCCAAGGCGCAAGCACTCACGACTGGCGAAGCAGGTGTGGCCTCGGTCACCGACGCTCTAAGCAACGCGGCCATTGGAGACGAGAGCGAAGTCGGCAGCACCGTGGGTGGTGATAGCGAGCAAGCCAACAACGATCCTGAGCACCTGATTGGATTTGCTCGCGTCTTCTCCGGTACGCTGACGGTGGGCGACGAGGTGTACGTGCTGCCTGCCAAGTATACGCCCGCCAAACCTCATGCTCAGCCCCAGCCGAAGAAGGTCACTATCACAGCGCTGTATCTCCTCATGGGCCGGTCACTTGAGTCACTCAGCTCGGTCCCCGCGGGCAATATGGTCGGTATCGCAGGCCTGGAAGGCGCGATCATCAAGTCAGGCACAATCTGCTCGCAAATGGAGGGCGCACCGAACCTATCATCGAACACTGCGATTTCCACTAATGCACCTATCGTGCGAGTAGCACTTGAACCGGCTTGGCCGGGTGACCTGGACAAGATGATCAGGGGTTTGCGTCTCCTGGAACAAGCAGACCCTGCCGTCGTCTATGAACAGGCGGAGAGCGGCGAGCATGTTATCCTAACGGCTGGCGAACTGCATCTCGAGCGCTGTCTGAAGGACTTAAGGGAGCGGTTCGCCAAATGCGACATTCAAGCTGGCGAAGCAATTGTCCCGTACCGGGAAAGCATCGTGCGAGCTGAAGAGATGAACCCGCCACGAGACCCTACACTGGGCAGAGGCAGAGTGGAAGGTGCTACAACGAGCAAGCAGATGACCGTGAAGCTACGGGTCAGACCGCTACCGGCGCGAGTGACCGAGTTCCTGATCAAGCATACTGGCGCAGTGAAGCGGCTTTACTCCGAGCGACAAGCGCAGGAAGAGGAGAGAGCGGCTCCGCAACATGGTGGCGCAGAGCGCGAAGAAGCAGGAGAGCAAGACATTGAAGCAGGCGATACTGCAGCGGAAGCCGGCCAGAATCTTTCCATGGCTGAGTTCAAGAAGCTACTCAAGGAGGCGTTTGCTGAAGAGAAGGCGGAAAAGGAAGTATGGAAGGATGCTGTCGAGAAGATCGCTGCATTTGGCCCGCGAAGAGCCGGGCCGAATTTACTCATCGACTTGACACATGGCATGCAATGTGGTAAATTGTAAGTCTTCAAGCTGCGGAAAGGAACAATAGTGGACCTACTGACTCTGTGACAGCCTCCGAGAGGAACACGAAATCGAGGCCAAGTCCGACGAGAAGACCGATAAGAATACCTCCATCTTCGCCGACAAAGTTGCTTACGCCTTCCAACTTGCCACTTATCAAGGCCCGCTCTGCAACGAGCCCATGCAGGGCGTCGCCGTCTTCCTCGAGGAAATCTCCTACCACTGCCCCGAGGAAGAAGCAGCCCAAAACCTTGGCCGTCTCACCGGCGAAGTCATCCGCACAACACGTGAGTCGATCCGTCAAGGCTTTTTGGATTGGTCTCCTCGTATCCTCTTAGCAATGTATAGCTGTGAGATCCTAGCCTCTGCCGAAGTGCTTGGCCGAGTCTACGGCGTCATATCACGAAGAGGTGGTAGGATCGTGAGTGAAGATTTACTCGGGAATACGAATGATTTCACGATCCTTGCCCTACTGCCTGTGGTAGAATCGTTTGGTTTCTCGGATGAGATCAGGCAGCGCACATCGGGCTTTGCTGCGCCGCAGCTGGTGTTTGAGGGGTTCGAGATGCTTGATCAGGATCCATTCTGGGTGCCGACTACGGAAGAGGAGTTGGAGGATTTGGGTGAGAAGGCGGATAAGGAGAATGTGGCAAAGAAGTATGTGGATAAGGTGAGGGAGAGGAAGGGATTGAGTGTGGCCAGGAAGGTGGTGGAGAGTGCGGAGAAGCAGAAGACGCTGAAGCGGTAGAAGATGTAGAAGAGGCATTAACACGGGTGTTCCCATTGCCAAATGATCCTGTTCACCTCACACTAACATCTACGTCGCTGGATGGCCCCTTTTGCGAGCTTGCGGCGAGCTTTCTCTGCCTCGTCAGCTCGAACATGACGATGCCCGCCGCCGTCTGCACGTTTAAGCTCCGCGTGATTCCCATCTGTGGGATCTCGACCAGTACATCGCACTCAGCCATAACGACAGCAGGTATGCCTTCCCTCTCGCTGCCGAGGACTAGGATCACCTTACCGTTCGGCATCTCTGCCCCTTCACTTCCAAGCAACAGACTCCGGTCCGTCTGCTCGATACCGACAGTCGTCCACCCTTCTCTCCTCTTGTCAGCCAGGTACTCCGGCACCGAAGCAGCAGAAAGCTGGAAGATTGGAATGTGTAGATGAGATGACACGGACACGTTCGTGAAGTCCTTGACTCCTGTCACATTCTGGTTCTGCAGGTGCAGCTCGCTTGCGCCGAAAATCTCAGAGATGCGTGACAGGCCTCCAAGATTATAGGGGTTGTCGATGAGGGAAGCGATGACGATGAGGTCGTCGTTACGAGCCCTTTTGGTGTCGAGGTCGAGGTCGGCGGACAAG
>DAHZQE010000394.1:0-7729 GCA_027409005.1 Ferrimicrobium sp.
TTGATCGGGTTCTCCCCTCCGCGCGAGAGATCGGGATCCCCACCCCCATCTTCTTGCTCCTCGCAAACCCTTCGGCCGGGTGATGCCGTCATCGTCCCAGCTCGCGAGCTTATTTTCGATACTCAGAGACGTCTCTCTGCCCGAATTGGAAAACCGCGGGATCGTGCCTTCATCATCGAAGCCGGTCCGACAAGTCCATGGGTGCCGGTACGCCCACAGCTCGTAAGCGAGTCCCTGCCCACGTCCTCGTTGCTCCGCATCACCTCGGCGCATTCGACCGAGCTGCGTGGGAAAGCGGTCGGCGAGCATCCACAGATCGCCATGTCAACGCCGCATCAGCATGCCGCGCAGTCAACACATTCAACCTGTCATCAACGGTCGTATGTACCGAGCATTCGACGAAGGCCTGCAGAGTGCGCATGTCGATCACCGCCGGTAACTCACGGCGAAGGATCGGGCGCCCCCAAAATGCGGTGCCCAACCCCACGCTGACTTGCGCCTTTGCGAAGCACCCGGAAACGCGGAAGGCGCGCGAAACATTCATGAAGTCTTCGCTCCGCACACAAGACGTAGTTCCGCTTGCCAGGATGGGGTCCATCATGCCACCGAGCATGTGCGGGGAGGCGCGGCGATGAGCTCACCATCAAAGAAAGTTTTCGTCTTCCATGATTGCCTTATCGGCTTGCCGAAAACTTCGGATCTTGGCGGAGGTTGTTTGCGCCTTGCGTTGAGCTTTCGCTTCCGATGTTCGGCAGACATTGTTTTGCGGAGAAGCGGAGGTTCTGGAAAACGTGTCTGGGTGGCCTACGCGGAGAAGAAGGCAAAAATGACCTGAACCCGGCGAAAAAGCTGCACCCATTACTTCAGTTCTATCATTGTTACTAAAGTCACCTGCGCTGCGTCTGCTTGTTCAGCGGAAGGTCGCCCCGCCTACCCACGCTGACTGTCGGCGTGGTTGCCCGAGATGCGCAAATAGCGGCGATGCTTCGCGAGCTATGATCGAGCCATTGTCTTGCTCACCGCTCACCCTGCAGCGTACTGCGACATCGTTCGGAGACGCTTCCCGTACGTCCAGAAAAACCACGGCGCTGGCACACCGATGGCTATGGCAATGAACGCGAGCAAACTGGTCCCCCAACCGTAGCCGAGATTGTCATAAAGCGTCGGTGCAAACAGCGGGAACCCAAACCCACAAAGGCTTCGCAGAGCCGTGATAGCTGCCACAGCGCTGGCTGCGTACTTCTGATAGCTGTCGATCACGTAGGTTTGAATGGCGTAATACCCAGAGATCGTTCCAACTGCCAGAATACCTGCGCCGATGTCTGGCATCAACCAAAAACCCCGGGCTTCAGCACTCCAGCCGTACCAGAAGAGGCCGACTGGGAAAAGAACGGCGCACGGTATCTGCAACATGTCAGTCTTCACATCCACGTGCGTCGGCCCCGGAGAGACTTACCGTCATTGGCGCTCGGAATTCCGGAATGCCGACGCCGTTATTGCGCTTCTTCAAGTGCTTGTAGAACCAGTCGTTGGCGCGAGCAGTGGATTGTGCGCCGATGAAGTACCCAACGGCAAGAGCAATGTAGTGCAAGCCGGCAATTTGCGTGTGCTCGTTGTAGTACTTCGGGGAGGTGTAGAGTGCCGGAAAAGAGCTGATGACCAGGTAGACCAGACCGTACAAGTAAGCCATATACACAGCACAGACGATGATGATCGGCTGGGAAAACAGCATCCGGAAAGGTCGCACTAAGCTGGTCCGTAGCTTCTGCGTTACGGGCTCTTTCCTGCTATTTTCAGCATACAGCTTGTCGTTTCCAGTTTCTTCGCGGAGCCTCCTGGCCTTCAGCTCGAGCAGCTTCGGCGCCCACGTCTCCTGAAGCAAGAAGATACCGGCAATTTGGATCATAGCATCCGCAATCGAAACGGCCCAGAATACCCACCGCCACGTCGTGTTCTGAGCAATGAACCCTCCTGCAATCGGTCCGGCCGCAGGCCCGATAAGCGGCGCAAGCGAGTAGATGCCAATGGCACGGCCACGCTGCTCTGGGTGGAAGCAGTCCGCAAGGATACCGCCACCAATCGCTAAAGGTGCGCTGCCACCGATACCCGCCAAGAATCTAAATACCAGCATCTGTGCGGCGTTCTGAGCGAAGCCGCAGACGAGGTTGAACACTAGGAAGAATAAATTTGCAAGCTGCAAGACTGGGACCCGGCCGTATACCTCCGAGAGCGGACCCAGGAAAAGCGGTCCAATGGCGTAGGCGAGGATGAAGATCGAAAGCAGCATCTGCGAGGTCACAGAATTGGTGATGCCAAGGTCACGATCCATGTCTGGCAGAGCTGGCGCTACCATGGAAGAAGAGACCGGGCTGATGAATGTGAAAGAGGAGACGACGAGGACAGCGGCCCACTTGCGCTTGTTTGACCAATTCTTGGGATCCTCTGGGCCATCTAGCCTCACAATGTTTGGATCATTCTCGGAGCGGGTAGATCTGCCTGTCTGCGCTCGCCTTAGGTTTGGCGGTGCGGCATCCTTGGCGGAACCCTCTGGTTGATCTTTCTCTGTCGCTGCATTGTGTGAGAGCTCGGGGTCTGAAGGCTCCACCTGCTCGAGACCTGCTTTGTGTTCGACATCCTCAGGTGGTAGGCTGATCGCGTTGGGCTCTGGTTCAGAAGCTAACCCTGTACTCCCGGCACTCTGCCATGTGCTCTCGTCCGCGTAATAAGGAACCTCAGGAAACCCTCCAGGTTGAACACGGCGAAGCGGATCATCTAGGCTGTCGTCACGTGATCGTGGCCGTGAGCGAGAGCGACCTGACCGACTGCGCCACGATCTCAGCGATAGTGGCCGGTCTCTCCTTCCAGGCGTCGAGTCTGTGCTTGCGATTGATGCAGTCTTGTTGTGGTTTCCATCGATCATGCTGTCAGGCAAGCAGCTGCGGTCTTCCGCAAGTGACGTCAATTTCTGGGGATTGCCGTTAACTAAGCCTTCTCAGAAGGTACGGAGAGGAACGCTATCAAAACAACAGTTTCTGGAAGAGATATAGTCATGGCGCGATATGAGTGCGGGTTGCAGTACAAGACAGTCGCACTAATGAACGAGATGGCGCAGGCGGCATCGGCTCCTTACTTGCAGCAAAACGCAGATCGAACAAATTTCGGCCTCCGCGCCCGGAATTAGTACGGACTTTGGCTGTGGCGGCAGCCACGCCTCGGCACAATCATCAACGACATCGGCCTGAGCAGGCAACGCCGACAATCCCATTGAATTGTGGTATCAACAGAAGTAGTTAGACACCTTGAGTACAGCTCCTCTGGCCTCAGGCTCCGATTGTTCATCAGACACGCTTCACGACAACGCTGGCTTGAGCTCGCGCTGCAACTCCCTCATCTGGCTGAAAGCTATAACGCCCTGAAGCGTAAAAGCGCCGTGGCGACCCGGACTATTTCATAATTGAGCCAAGGTCCCATTGTGGTGCTAAAACTACCGTTCCGTCGGCGGCAGAGATATGCAATGACGACAGCGATTTTCGGGCAATCCACTCAGCCTCCGCCCTGCCGCACTGTGTGAGTGTCCTTATCTGCTCTGGTCCATCATTGCGCGTGCCTTCCTACTGTGGATATGCTTGGCAACATGGCTCCTGGTGCATGAGAGAACACATCGCGAACCTCGGCAATCATCATCTCGAGCTATGGGTTCAGGAATGTGTCGGCAAGCCTTTCCAAGGAGCTGCAATGACAGCAAAGTGTAGATAAAGACATGGTCATGATAATCTCATCCTTCAAGCATCTTCGATTATGGAACTCCCTCCGACGCACACAAGCAATGGCATCAGCTCAGCGCTTGCTTCCCGTTCTCGGCTCCGGCCCAGGCATCGGGAGTGCCACCGCCAAAGCCTTTGCTCCTGAGCAGAGCTCCAGCAAGATTTCTCTCTCACGCGATGCCAGTGGGCTCAAGAGCGGGGCCGCCGCTATCAAAGAAGCCTGTCAAGGCTGGCCCAAGTCTTGCCCTGTCCTCAGAAAACATTGCACATGTTCTTGACAGAGAACTTCGAATTGACCTCCTTTCCGCTCGACTTAAGAAACATCACACAGCTGAGGCAGACTCTGTCTCAGGTTCAGAAAATCGGCACGCTTGGCGGCGTCACCTACAATGTAAGTTGCCTCTGCGAATCGCTGTAGTTAGAAGCAAGGCCGACATGTGCAAGGCGGCTCGTATCAACCCTACCTACATCCTCAAGACGCCAGGAGCTTGGACGCTGTTTACGGATGTGCTAGCTTAGATGCCGCCTGGATACGAAAAGGGGCTGAATCGGTGAATTCCAAATGGTGCCGAACAACTTCTCATCAGCGGCGAGCGAGATCACGGATCGGCGAAGTGAAAGCTTCCATCCAAGCGCACCAATTCAACATTAGTGCGATGCGTTCCCATTGAAGACGCACGCTTCCGGGCTTATTCAGCAGAGACCGGTTATAGCGGCGACTTCGGAGAGATTTTGGAGCGTGAGCTGAAGTCGACAGCATTCAAAGTGTAGGCTTGCGCCAGCATCCCCGGTGCGCTGTCAGGAGTGATAGACGTACATATCGATTTGGACCTGACAGGCCTCGAATTTCTGCATCATCGTGATGACGGCCGGCGGGCCCAGGTCGCAACTCATGGGCTAAGGTGTGCTCCGAATATTAAAAGTGCCAGAAGAGTCTTAGAAGATTAATTTCGCAGCTGAAGGGGTTTCTGACGGGCAGTCGTTTGCGTTTTGTCAGGTTCTCCTACTGAACACATCCGCTCTTCGCTTGAGGGAAACAGAGCCACTCGCTCCCATTGCCGGCGTCATCCTATGCCGCACGGGCGCTCTCATGGCCGTATATGTACATGCTGAGAACGTTCTGCAATGTAAGGTGAACACATTCGCCGGGTGGAATAACAAGGGTGAGAGCAGAGGTGAGGTGGAAGTCACAGAGCCAAGACTATCGCGTCATCTCCGTGATGGCCCTCCAGCTGCCGCGTTAGACTTTCGGCAAGTTCTCAACTCTCTTTGCCGCTCACCTCCCGCAACCAAATCCCTTTCAGCCACCTTATACAAAGGACCTTGATTATCGAGAACTCTGATAGCATCCAGTAACAGCAGCACGATGGCGGAAGCCTCCGAGTATGTCACGCTGGTGTCCTCCGACGGATTCTCCTTCGTCATCCCGCGATCATCAGCATGCATCTCAGAAGCCGTCAAACGCATGCTTGACCCAGCCAGTAAAGCGTGTTATGCCACGGACGACGCAGAGACTTGACTGACAGCGATTCAGACGGCTTCAAGGAAGCTCTTGACAACACCGTGCATTTCGATAACATGAAGTAAGCAAGGCCCCAAATCATGCTCAGCGTGGGTCCAATTGACGGACTGTGCCCAGCGGCATCTTGCTTGACAAAGTCTGCGAGTACATGTGCTACAACAAGAAGTACAGGGACGCCAAGGACGTGCCCGACATGGAGTACAAGACCCATTCGTCCATCACGATCTTACAAGCTGACGCTTTTATAGTTTCAATACTGAAATCTGCCTCGAATTGCTTGTCGCAACCGACTACCTAGATATCTGAGGCACTTGGCGCATAGTGCTCTTGCGCGGATCCACACAAGTCGCACATTGCCCTGCCCTCGCCCTCGCCATCTGGAAAAGCACTTTTCTGAAGCTCAAAGCCAGTTAATGTCCTCAAATCCCTGGTCCTGAGGCAGCGACGGTGCACTAGCATGGCGAAGGTAGCCGTGGTGAGAGCTGCCGTCCGTGCGACGTGTATGCACGTCACCCCACGGATAATAATTCACCCACTACGACTCTGTTTCCGGGTCATACGGCGGCTTGGGTGTTTGCCGGAGGGCTTCGTCGAGATGGCTGTAGAAAACACTTGCTGGAATCCAGGCACCAAAACCGGAACACTGGGAATAGCCAGCGAGCGGTGCCTTCAAAGCTTCCAAGACCGGCCTCAAAGCCTTTTCGCTCGGCACCTCAAGTCTCACTGCGCTGTACGCCATCGCTGGTGTGATCTGCTCGTCATCTAATTGTAGCTGCTCGCTCAATTCAACCAACCTTATCTGACATCAGTCAGAGTCCTTTTTCGGGATTAGAATACCTACTTGTCAATCTCTGAGTGTGGCAACTCCCAGGAGTCCTCCGTTGCTGGGTCCAGGCCATTGCTTGGCGGCACCGCGAAGCCCGACGTATCGGACTGCTCGGTCTGGACTGGGATGCTGCTTTGATAGATGGCATGCGTCACAGTCAACGCGTGGCCATGGAAGCCTCCGTCCTCGCATGCCTTTGGGACGGAGGCGTTAGGGTTGAGGCTGGGGTGCTTGATGTGGTCTCTGCAAGGCCATTCTAGAGCCAGGATGAAGTCCAAGGCAGCCCACGAGTCGCCCTCCACTGGCGTATGGCGTGTAGGACGCTTGGCAGCGTCTGATACACCGAGTGGATCCTGCGAGGCTTCAGACGATGATATTTCGCCGGCTCCGAGCCAGTCCTCAAATCCAACGAACACTCGGTCCTGGCCGATCTGTGGGTCGAAATGTGTCCCCACCGGTACACTCCCTAATGGACTCATATCCTGTTGTATTGGAGTGAAGTCTAGATTCATCGTGCTCAGCTGAGCGCCGACCGAAATTTGGCTAATGAGGCTTCGCATTGCTTCGTTTTCATGCGCGATCGCATTCTTCTCGCTGCTGACAAGAGCGTCGAGGTGCTGCAGCCTCTGGCAACCGCCAATCATCAGCCCTCAATCATGACTTCTGCCATTACTCTCTCTTACCGCGACCTCAGCTTCCAAGGATTGTACCTGTCAGGATAAGATCGTCAGCTTCCTGGCTCAGCGCTGGAAATGGTTTCGCAATTCACGTATTCAGCTTTGCGATTCCGGTGACGCCTGCCCCGCTGTCAGTCGAACCCACAAACCCTGGAGAGCCTGCGTTGCCTACTTTTGCGCCTGGTAGACCTGTTGTCGCCGCTTCGCCGCTGAGTCTTCACCTTCGCCCGCAGCTCCTCCGGCATTCAAAGAAGCGCTTTTGTTTCTGCCATATCTCGGTATACAGATTCGGCCTTCAGGCATGTCAGAATCGGGTCCTTGCCCATTGGAGGGAATGCCGCACCTCCTCCCGATGACGGATCCTGCGGTACGAACTGCAGGCTCGACGAACCCCCCGAAGACCGACTCTTCCTCCAGAACATCCTAAACCCTTTTCCCTCGGCGTTGTCAGGCGCGGACGAGTCCGTCGGATTAGAGGAGCTTTCCGCCATGCTCACACCCGTCTGAGGTCTTGCAATATCTTCTTAGACAAAGTGGCGCGAGAGCTACAGTAGGAACGCGGCCATCTTATATATCGTCTGCGATCCGAATGTGCTCCATTGACAGCGAATCAGTACTCAACATTCCCCTGCGCGAACCTGGCTTGGTACTCTGCTTTGGACGCTGTAGTGCACCGACCGCTGGGCTCGCTTTGGCGGCGACGGTGCCTGAGAGACCTTGCAGATTGCAGGCGCCCAGGTGAGGTCGGGTTCCGGAAACGAGCTGGCGCACGAGCTACTGCAGCTCCAGCTCTTGGCAGCTCCAGCTCAGCTTAACCTCCCGCTAGTCATGACTAATCCTCTAGATCACAGCCCGCGGAGCTGAATGATTCCAAGGGCTTTGAAGCTTGCACAGAATCTCAAATCCATTTATTCTGACGTCCAGCCTTTCCTCACTGAAA
>DAHZQE010000403.1:0-3260 GCA_027409005.1 Ferrimicrobium sp.
CCATCGAGCGATGCGGAGTCGGACTCGGCCGCGTCCACCAAAGGAAAGGCGTCCGTGATTTCTCCTTCAACCAAAGGAGAGGCCAGCAGCGATTCGCGAGCTCGCATCCAATTGCGATTGCCATCAATGGTGTTAATCTCACCATTGTGGGCGATCATCCGAAAAGGCTGCGCGAGTCTCCAAGACGGGAAAGTGTTGGTTGAAAAACGCGAGTGCACCAACACAATTCCAGACGATAATTCTTCATTTTGCAGATCAAGAAAGTACTCCTCAACTTGAGGAGCCGACAACATACCCTTGTAGATAAAGGTCTTGCCAGACAACGACGGGAAGTAGAGCTGTGGGATCTCTATCTCAATTTTGCGGCGAAGCAGCCATGCGGCGCGTTCGAGTTGATCCCCAACAGCACCTCTGTGATCCGCCAAAAAGAGTTGCACTATGTCGGGCTCACACGATCGCGAGCCGGCACCAAGGATTTGGTTGTTTCTGGGGACATCGCGAGTAGCAACAATCCTCCAGTTGGACTCAGCAAGGAGCTCGGTCAACTGACGCAACAACTCTGCTCGGTCGCCGTCTATGAAGAGGAGACCAGTGACGTAACTACCCCGAGGCGGTAGCTCACGTTCGCGCCTCCAAAACCCATCCGGGTTTTGAATAAGAATTCCTGCTCCATCTCCGGTATCGGGATCCGAACCTTTTGCGCCTCGATGTTCCAGATTGACGAGTGCTCCTAGGCCCATCTGAATTAGCTTGTGTGAGCCTTGTCCGCGGAGATCGGCAAGAAATGCGATACCGCAGGCATCGTGCTCTAGACCTTGTGGGTAGAGGGGCGGAAGGGTATTGGGTATCACCTGGTGATCCTCTCTCGTGTTGTGCAGCGGAAGGGACCCCATTGACCCGTGGTCATTTCATCATAGAGTATGACGCCCAACAGCCGATCAGTTCGTTACGTCGCACACAACCTCAACTACGTTGTCCCTTTGGCAACTGTTGAAACTCGATAGCAGGTAGAGCAGAGTCGACTCACACGAGCTAAGAAGTAAAGTAATGGCCATTTCAGTTGTTTTGGGGAGTTGAGAACCTACACTGATTCGGTGTGAAGGTCTGTGTCGAGGTTAAACGGTAGGTGTCCGCTCCGTTGTTAGCTTCCATATTCGGCTTTAATCTCGTGGATCTCGTAATCCTCGCGCTCGTTGCGTTCTCGGCCGCTAGAGGCTTGAAGGTCGGTGCAACCATTCAACTCGGCTCCTACATCGGGTTTTGGGTTGGTCTCCTAGCTGGTGCCGTGATCGCACCCTACGCCGCAGCTCCGCTACCAGCGGGCATCATACGAACCTTCGTCTCACTCGTTATTCTTTTTGGGCTTGCGTCGATCACATCGGCCCTTGGTCGAAGCCTCGGCAATCGGCTCAGTGGTAAACTTGATCGCTTCCATCTTGGAAAAATAGATGCTGGCGTGGGCGTCGTGGTCTCGATCATCGCCACACTGCTGATCGTCTGGATCGTGGCCGCCCTGGCGCTGAATGCTCCTTTTCAGGCCCTCTCCTCAGAAGTCTCCGGCTCTAGGATCGTCCAGTCGCTTGACAATGTCCTGCCTCCAGCCCCTAGCGTCTTTTCTCAGGTCGACGCACTGTTCTCGACAGCTGGCTTTCCACCAGTTTTCGCCTCCATTCCACCAGCGCTTGCCGGTCCCGTGGCGCTGCCGTCTTCAGCTGAGGTGAAGGCGATCGAATCGAAGGTTTCTGCATCGGTGCTAAAGGTCGAGGGTCTCGCCTGTTCTGAAATCCAGGAAGGCTCAGCCTTTGTCGTCGCACCTGGTTACGTTGCCACCAACGCACACGTCGTAGCCGGCGAATCCAATACCTACGTGATTCAAAATGGCTCACAGCTAGCGGCTACGGTTATCTGGTACAACCCACACCTAGACCTCGCAGTATTGAAGGTGCCGGGCCTCAACGCACCCGTGTTGCATTTCGATACCCAGGTCCAACCACGAAGCACTCAAGCCGTCGTGCTGGGTTATCCTGAAGGGGGCCCGCTTACCTATGGATCTGCTGGAATCATGGCAGGCTTTGACGCCACAGGGCGTGATATCTACAATCAGGGCTTGACCACTCGTCTGGTCTATGAGATCGATGCAATTGTGCGTCCCGGTAACTCCGGGGGGCCGCTGGTCAACTCTGCAGGGCAGGTGCTTGGTGTAGTGTTCTCTCGATCGACCACCAACAACTATGTCGGATTTGCGCTCGCTGCTCCAGCTGTTGCCCAAGAAGTGCATACAGCGCTCACTGCACCACAACACAAAGTATCCACCGAAGGGTGCGTCCCCTAGACAGGTGCTGCTGACGAAAGCTAGGCTTGCGAGATATGACGGAATTCATCGCAGACAACATCGTTGAAATCGACACACAACTCGGCGGCTGGGAACACATCACCGCTGGCTATCTAGTTACCGGAGAGAGTCCCGTTCTCATCGAGACCGGTTCGCAGAGCAGCGCTCCTCTTCTGATCGCGGAGCTACAAAATCTCGGCATAAGCCCATCAGACTTAGCTGCCGTTGTACTGACGCATATTCATCTCGACCACGCTGGTGGAGTTGGGGACATCGCTCGGGTATTTCCGAAGGCAAAGGTCTACGTTCATCCCAGTGGTGCTCGCCATCTCGCTGACCCTTCGCGTCTGATCAACTCGGCTTCAATGGTCTATGGACCGTTGCTCGATTCGCTCTATGGCCGCCTGGATCCAACCCCAGCAGACCGGATCATCGCAGTTGAAGAGGGAGACACCATCGAAGTTACGAAAGGCTTACATCTGGAGGCGTTAATGACGCCCGGTCACGCGAAGCATCATCTATCGCTTTGGCATGAGCCGACGGGGACCATGTTCTGTGGAGATGCTGTTGGTGTGAAATTACCAGAGGTCGGCATCCTCTGGCCCGCTACTCCTCCCCCCGATTTCGATCTCGCCTTGGCAACACAGAGTCTGGAGGCGATGAAATCGCGTTCTCCGTCGCATCTTGCCTTCGCCCACTATGGGCGGTTCGCCAATGCGGTCGACATTCTTGATGAAGGCAAGGATCTACTCCGCGACTGGTGCAGGGTTGCTGAAGCTGCCATGGTGGACGGGCGCGAGATAGAGACGGCGCTAGAAGAGGCATTCGTGCCAGATCTCAAAGATCTAGATCCAACTGCTCGCGACCGACTCCTTACGTTGAGCGGGGTCCATGCCAATGCTATGGGTATAAGCCGGTGGCTGACAAA
>DAHZQE010000263.1:0-2396 GCA_027409005.1 Ferrimicrobium sp.
CCAGGATAGTTTAGTAGTTCAGTGAGAATGTCTAGTCTAAAACTAAAGATTTGCCGCAATAGTTCCGATAACGAACACTATTACGGCAAATCTACGAAGACAGCTACGAAATCGTCAGTTCCTCATCGATGAGTCCCTCTGGAGCCTCGGCGATCATCGATAGTATCGCCTCGGCGAGCGCCTTTGCTGATCGAGGAGAGAGCTCAAGCGCTGCGCTCCTCTTCGGGTCATCCTGATCTGCAAAGAGGTCGATGTTAAGCGAATGCGTCGCCGGAAAGGCAACCGGGTGATCTAGGTATACCGAAGCCGTCTTCACTCGTTCCCATGATGCACCACTCTTAGCATTTCCAAAGAGTTTGAGTGTGGCGGTGGTGTAGGTACACATCTTGGTCACGCACCTAGGTGGGTACCGAAGAAGGTGAAGATGTGTCCCCACGCATCCATTGCTGCCTCTGGTCGATAAGAGGGCGAAGCAGTATTAAAGAAAGCATGGCCGGCACCGTCATAGCGGTGAAATTCATGGGCTTTGTTGAGCTTGGTAAGCTCTTCATCGAGCCTATTGACCTCGTCGGGGCCCGGGTAGGAGTCATCGTTGCCAAAGAGCCCCAACACTGGACCGGTGAGCTTGGAGGCGCGGTCAACGACGGCTGTCACCTTCATCGGCGACTCGCTTGGCGGTTGATTGACGACGAAGGCACCGTAACAGTCAACAATTGCATCGAATGGCAGTTCACATCCAGAGAGGAAGGACTGACGACCCCCTGAACAGTAGCCGATAACGCCACTCTTGCCATTGGCATTCGGTTGGTGTAGCAGAAAATCCTGGGCACCAGATACGTCCCCTAGGAGTCGATCGTCAGGCACTCCACCTTTGGACCTAGCTATAGCTGCAGCGTCATCAGGTGCAGCGCCTGGCGCCTCGCGGAAGTAGAGGTTTGGCATAAGTACCGCGTATCCGTGGCGAGCAAAGCGAATGGCAATCTCCTTTGTCGCCTCGTCGTAGCCCGGCATGTGGTGGATCACTACCACCGAACCAACCGAAGTCAAACCTAGCGGACGAGCGAAGAAGCCCTCAATCCACTCTCCCTTAGCACCTTGAAATGCAATCTCTTCTCCGAGTACGGCATGATCTGTCATTGAACCTCCCATAAGGGTTGATGGCAGACGCGCATATGCGTCCACGTCAGGGGTGTAGTTGCAATTAGCAACTACTATCTACCTTAACCTCTGGCCCCAGCTCTTGGGCCTGGTTGGGCGCGGTTTCCTAGCTGAGGAGTCGAAAATATCCTCTGGTGCCGGGCCATCGGGCCCTGGTACTCCATAAGGATATTGCTTGCATTATCGATAGGGTGGTGTGTATTGACTAGATGTTGAGAGATCTTCAGTGAGATTCAACGGGTGGCTCTTGTTGGGACGTGACGCCTAAGCTGGATTGGTGCCAGACTTTCAGGTCGTCTCGAACTATGAACCCGCCGGAGATCAGCCGAAGGCTATCGCAGCACTCGCTGAAGGCATCGAGAGCGGTGAGCGTTTTCAAACGTTGCTTGGTATCACCGGTTCAGGCAAGAGTGCGACGATAGCCTGGACCATCCAGGCGGTGCAGCGGCCGACGCTGATTATCGCGCCAAACAAGTCACTAGCCGCACAACTCGCGAATGAATTTCGAGGGTTCTTCCCACATAATCGAGTCGAGTATTTTGTCTCCTACTACGACTACTACCAACCCGAGGCGTATCTCCCTGCCACAGATACCTACATCGAGAAGGACTCGTCTATAAACGATGAGATCGACCGGCTCCGCCACGCTGCCACCTCTGCTCTGCTCACTAGAAGAGACGTCGTAGTCGTCGCCTCTGTCTCGTGCATCTACGGCCTTGGCTCACCTGAAGAGTATCAGGGGCAGATCCTACCGTTGCGCCGTGGCGAGAGTATTCCGCTGCCTGTCGTAGCACGTTCACTGGTAGCAATGCAATACGAGCGTAACGACGTGGAGGTCTCGCGCGGAAAGTTTCGATTGCGTGGTGATACGGTCGAGGTGCATCCAGCCTACGAGGAGTTCGCGATGCGGATTGAGTTCTTCGGGGATGAGATTGAACGCATCTCTAAGGTTGACCTCATGACCGGTGAACTCGTGAAGGACTTGGATGAGTTTGTTATCTTTCCGGCGACTCATTACCTAGCGAGCCCAGAACGTTTGAAGACGGCAATGAATGGCATTGAGGAAGAGTTGCGAAGTCAATTGGGTTACTTCGAGAACAGAGGTAAGTTGCTCGAGGCGCAGCGACTTAAGATGCGTACCGAATTTGATCTCGAGATGCTCTCCGAGGTCGGTTTTTGTTCAGGTATCGAGAACTATTCACGTCACCTCGACGGGCGTCAGGCCGGTGAGCCTCCCT
>DAHZQE010000423.1:0-4079 GCA_027409005.1 Ferrimicrobium sp.
CAGGTGCTCGCTCTCCTTTCGGCTCTCCGCTCCCGCAACGGAGACGTGCAAGCCATGCGCGAAGAGATGCGTGCGGCCAATGCTCGACTTGATGCTCGCCTTGCTCATATTGAGAGGGGAGGGACGGGCAGTCTTTCGCCAAACTCCAGCGTAATGGATGGGTTGGATGGATCGAGCAGTAGTGACCATGTGACAGACGGGATTGAAATAGTCGCAGAGGCCGATGTAGGGAAGAGGGTTAGTACTTGTGATGCTCATGACTTCTATCGACTCGGCCGGATGGCTGAGGGTGTAGAGGATGACTGCGGCGAGCAGGAGGGGGTGAGGGAGGATGAAGGAGAAGTGGCGGGAGATAGGGGTGTGGACAGGGTCGCGGAATTAGTGAGGGAGAACCGCCAGTTGACGGAGATGGTGCAGGGGCTGGCGGCACAGTTGGAGGAGATGAGGAGGAGTATGAGGGGAAGATGACGAGCGTGCAATGGCGCTGGACGTAATGAAGGTCCCGGTGGCATATGCTGCCAAACTTGAGCGTTGCTTTGGAAAGAGGAGGGCGGTGCTGCGTTCCCGCTACTCCATTCCTGGGCTACCCTGGTAGCATGCAGCCACACAAAAGATCGACAGGTACGGCGGACTGGTTGGGCTAGATTGTTGCTTGTCTGAGTAGACCACCTTGACCTACAGCGTTTGCAGCGAGTATCAAGAATGTATGACGCTCCAGAGGACTGCTTCATGAGTTGTTGTGCGTCCCATTCTGGTCGCTACTCTCAATCATCAAGCTGCCGGCACAGAGCGACGAGATCAGCCGGCAGTTGGAAGAAAAGAGAGTTTCGTCTGTGCTCGCCCAGACTTGCCACAAGGAGATCCACCCAATTCTCTTCGCACTTCATCTCTTCCGTCTCGTGTGACGCATACATGTCAATGGCAATCGCTCGTTGTGTCTTCAGTCCAGCATTTCTGACAAAAACTACGCCAGTGTCCAGGTCCGTCTTCACGAGCAGAATAGTGCCGCAGCAGAAATTCACATTCGCGACCCGAGCACGCCAAGCCATTGAAATGTCGAAGGACCACATCCTCACCTTGTCTTGCCCGGACAGGCCTGGCATCGTCCATGCGGTCACCGGAATCCTGGCGAAACATGACCTGACTGTGTTGGACCTGCAGCAATTCTCTGATCCGGATCAGACGAAATTCTTCATGCGTGTCCACTTCGGCCACGCTGACAAAACCGATCACTTGAAGCAGCCTTTTGACGAACTGGCAAAAGAGCTCAAGATGGATTATGATATCGTGCACAAATCTCACAAGCCTCGTGTCATGATCATGGTCAGCAAGATTGGCCACTGCCTCAACGACTTGCTTTTCCGGCAGAAGACCAACCAGCTCAACATCGAAGTGCCGGTCATTGTGTCGAACCACCCGGAGTTCGAATCTCTTGCCAAGAGCTACGACATTGCATTTCATCACCTTCCGGTCAGCAAGGACACCAAAGCGCAGCAAGAGGGCCGCATCCTGGAGCTCGTCAAGGTGAATAACGTCGACCTCATCGTGCTGGCACGCTACATGCAAGTCCTTTCGCCAACCCTCTGCGAGGCCATGTCTGGAAAGATCATCAATATTCACCACTCTTTCCTGCCGTCTTTCAAGGGTGCAAAGCCTTACCACCAGGCTTACGACCGTGGTGTGAAGATTATCGGTGCGACTGCGCATTTCGTGACTGCTGATCTGGATGAAGGACCGATCATTGAGCAGAGGGTCGCGAGAGTGGACCACTCGATGAGTCCGAAGGAGTTGGTGGATGAGGGAAGTAACGTGGAGAGTCAGGTGCTGGCTGCGGCGGTGAAGTGGTGGAGTGAGCATAGGGTGTTCCTGAATGGTCACAAGACTGTTGTGTTCAACTAAGCCCACGTTATGGAGGAAGCAGGTACGGTATGGTGCTGGGGCTCGGCTGGCTGGACTCCAGTCCGCGCGCACAAGGGCCTATGTGGCAGTGCCAACGCCAGCTGCGCCAGCTCTCTGGAGCTAGGGCGTGGTGTTGTACGTTGCATCTGGAATGTGGCACGCGCCTGCCACACTATCGCCGCTCACGATTTGCACGGTCTTTCCATCTGCGCCAAACCGTACCAGCTCGCCTCCGTTCGCCGCCAACGGATGGTAATCCGGCCAGCCATGCCGTGGCAAGCACTCTGGATACCTCACAAAGTCACTCAGCAAATTCTGCATCGTCCTGGACGTCTCAACCTCAAACTCTGGGATCGGGCCAGGTGCAATCGGATACGTGCCGAAGAACATGTACAAATCCGAGTAGTGGTAGGCGCCGAGCCACGTCACTCCGCCATCGATGTTCGAGAAGTTGCCCGCCCACTCGTAGCGGTAGGTGGTCAGGCCGGCTTTGTCGCGCTGCAGGCTGGTGTTATAGCTTGGGCAGACAAAGGCGTTCAGCGTGGTGGCGATGATCGACTGTAATGGCGGGCCTCCGCTGACGTTGTTCGCGGGCCAAGGTAGGAGCGGAGCGCCTTCGCGAGCTGTGGTGCCGATCATCTTCGGTACTTTTGCAAGGTCGCCTTTGGCGTACTTGGCGAGGTACTGGGCGTCAGTGAAAACGTATTTGTCGTCAGCTAGACGAGATAGCACTATCAGCAAGGGCTCTCGACTTTCTGCATGGCCCAACTTACCTTGTCTTCCAAAGTTCAGTGTCGGCTGCGAAGTGTTCACTAGCGTCGAGTTGTCCTGGTAATGTCCGATGAAATTGATCAAGCGAGGCATCGGGACCTGTCGCATGCATTGCAACTCCAGCGCGGCATCCTCGAAATCACAGCCCATTGCCTTGGCTACAAAGGTGAAGTTCGTCCCAGCATAGTCGAAATTCTTGCTGGGGTATCCCAACGCAGTGGCAGAACTTGAAATCGAAGCACGTATCAACGGATTGTCAGGATAGGCGAAGAGATACATATCTGAGAGACCACTTCCAGCAGACTGACCCCACAGGGTGACCTGTGCAGGATCGCCACCAAAGCTTTCGATGTTCTCAACGACCCATTCTACAGCGGCTCGCTGGTCTTGAAGGGCGAAGTTGGTGTTGTTGAGACCTCTGGCATTGGGAAAACCCATGATGTTGACACGGTAATTGATCGTTATGACGATCAGGCCGGTGTTGTGAACCAAGTCAGATGGCAGTTGTGTGGGAATGTTAATGCCGCCTGTCTGATCGCCGCCACCGGTCGTGAAAACGATGACTGGTAATTTCGAGTGGGTTGAGGCGTTAGCAGGAGTCCAAATGGCTGTCACCTGTCAGTATCAATTATTTGGGCAGGGTGCGATGTACGTGAGAATACCAAGACCTAAGCAATCTTCTGCGGAGTTCTGGGCAACTTGACCAGCAAGAAGACTTTCTCCGTAGTTGACGATGAGGTTGCCGGTGATGTTGAGAGCCCAGACGGATGGCACTGCCGAGACGTACTGCGAGCACGCCGGCCCGTATGTGATGCTTTCGTACAGCGTCGAGTCGTTGTCTAGGCGCTCTGGAGACGTCCATCGTTTGTGCCCGGCTGGAGGCTGCAAAGTATGAGTGAGGCTTGCTGTTGGCTAACGAGGCTCATAGACTTTCTTACTTTGGCGTACGGCACCCACTTGAACTGCCTCACATCAGGGTAGGTATCATTGAGGTTGCCCGAGAACGTTCCGGTTCTAGTCGTGATCGTGAGCTCCACGGCACTGCAAACTGCGGCCAGTAGAGTGAGTCGTTGCAATTGCATCTTCGTCACTGATTGGGAGGATCAACCAGGGTAAAGGTAGCAGAGCAACCGAAAGCTGAGGAGTCGCCTACTTGAAGTCGAACCAAGCGCCCGTTGACGTATGGATTGTGATCGTCAGCGGGGTGAGTCCGCCTTCGGCGAGATGATATGCAGCTGCCTTGCTGGCTACTTCGATGATGCGAAGCGGGCTTCCTCTTGACTCGTTTACCAGCCTGGTCACCTTCGCCTGCAGTACGAATGCGGGGAATCACGATCTTGGCAGGATGATCGCAGCCGATACCGGATGCTGCCGTGAGATTTTTGAAGACAGCCGGCGATGGTGAAGCG
>DAHZQE010000435.1:0-7631 GCA_027409005.1 Ferrimicrobium sp.
GCCTCGATCGCTGTGATGAATGAGATCCTCGGTATCTGGCCTTGGGGCCATAGCCATTGCTAGCGCGTCGGTAGCTAGGTCACTCTTTAGGGAGTTGGCTACCTTCTGCCCGACGATCATCCTAGAGTAGACATCGATGATGAAGGCCACATAAGCCCACCCAGCTCTTGTCTTGATATATGTGATGTCGGCACACCCGATCAGTTCAAGGTAGCTCATTTGGTTCCCACGATACGAAGTGTCGCTTGATAAGGTCCTTGGGTCTCTCTAGCGACTCATCAGCAATGGTGGTGATAACGATCCCTTTACCCCGAATGGTACCCTTAATGCCCAGTTCACGCATGAGTCTCTCGACGGTGCAGCGAGCTACTTCGTTGCCAGCTCTGTTTGAGTACCACCCAAAGCTTCTTGGCTCCATAGACGCTGTAGTTGGCCTCGTACCTCTCAGTTATGAGAACTTTGAGCTCTTCGTCTCGGAGGGTTCTATTGGAGGGTTCTCGTCGCTTGTAGTCATAGTACGTAGAGGAGGCGAAGTGCAACACTGTACAGATCGGCTGGACCCTCCACTTGTCCCTATTCGCGTCGATGAACGCCACTACTTGTTTCGTTTGGTTCCTGGTTGACCGTCCAGCTCGGTCGCGAAGAAAATCGATGCCGTCTCAGGATCTCGTTCGCTCGCTTTAGCTCAGCGTTCTCGCGTTCGAGTTGGCGCACCCGCTCCTTGGCCGGTTTAGTCGTGCTGGGTCTAGAGCTGCTCTTGTCGGGTAAGAAGAGCCGTGAGATTGGCAGGGCGATCGTGAGCGCACCGTTGCCTTTTCGACTGGCATCTGGTGTTGCATTAGCCTCCGTCTTGGCAACGTTTATTAACCCGCATGGGATGGAACTACTCGCTTACGATTTTAAGGTCGCCACGTCTGGACAGTTGAGTTCTATTATGGAATGGCAATCGCCGAACTTCCACTCTATTACCATGCTTGCCCTCGTGGTTGGCCCTGTGGCTTTTGTGATGTGGGTGTTGTTATTTGGCCGGTCAAAGTTCGAACTGTTGGACCTAGTCTTCTTGGGAGGCACGTTCTTGGCCACACTTCACGCCATGCGATTTGTACCCATAGAGGGCATAGCATTTTGTGCACTAGCATCTCGCTTGCCTGTTCTTCGTATCGGAGATGCACGCAGATCTTGGACAACCTGGCCAGTCGCTGTTGTGCTCTTGGCTGTGGTGCTAAGTCTTCCGCATCCTCCGGCGGGCACACCTAGTGTTTCAGGGATTGCGAGTCAACCAGTCACATCATCAGCGTGGTTGTAACGTCATGTTGGCAGCGAGCGTGTCTTCTCCACCTATATATGGAACGACTACTTGATCCATCTCGGCATACCGGTGTTTGTGGATGGACGGACAGACCTCTATTTCGGGACGGGCGTGCTGGCAAAGTACATTGCGGTTTCGACTCTCACGACCAATCCAGAGCCGGTGTTCCAACGCTGGAATGTCCAGTGGGTTATGTGGCCACCTAAGTCACCTCTATCAATTTTCTTGCTCCAAAGTCATCAGTGGAGAGTCGTGCACAGAACGGCCAATGCGGTTATCTTCGAAAGACGGACTACTACTGTAGGGGAGGTGCGAGTGCTGGCGCACATGTGCCCGCTTGCCCCATGAACAGCGCATATAATACATGTGAGTTGGTACAATTGAACTTGTTGGAACGATCTCTACACCGAATGAGGTGAGAGCGATGGCTACGGTAGAAGAGAAAATACGCAAGTACGTAGCTTCATCGTCGGATGCCGCATTCCTCACCAGTGAGTTTGTGCGCTTCGGAAGCCGATCCACGGTTGCCCGAGCGCTTCGGAAACTAGTGGAGGACGAAACTCTGTACCGCGCAGGATATGGGGTCTACACGCCGTCTAGGGCTTTTGCCGATGGGCCTTACGCCGGGTACAAGATCCAGAAGTTTGACAACTCTGCCGTTGCGGAGGGCTTCTTAGTCAAGATGGGTGTGGACCCACAGCCAGGGGTGCTGGTTCGAGAGTATAACGAAGGACGATCAACTCAGGTTTCTCCCTACGCAATCATCGATGTGGGTAAGAGCCGCATTCGGCGCAGGCTTTTCAGCGGAGGAGTCAAATATGAGAAGTCTTAGCCAACAACAACTCGCCGGCATAACAGTTCTGCGTAGCCAATCCGACGCCTTACAGTCTCTTCTGCCCGTGATACTTGAGAAAGAAGTTATCGTTAAAGATGTAGTCCTTGAAGTTGCGAAAGTTGGCAGGGATTCCGGCTTCGAGCTGATATTTTCCGGCGGGACCTCATTGTCGCAGGGCTGGGGTTTAATAGAGCGGATATCTGAAGACGTGGATTTCCGTGTGATTGCACCTGAATTCCCATCCAAGAACTCCAAGTCCAAGGCACTGTCACGACTGAAGGCAGAGCTTGGCCATGCTCTACGCGGAGCAGGCTTCGACATCGACGGTGAGATTATCGGCAGAGACAGCAACCGCTAGTTCCGCGCTTCGGTGGTTTATGATTCAGCATTTGCACCAAGACAAACTGCATAACGCCCATTCGTAAAGGTGGAGTTGATGGGTGTGGATCGGCCATTCGGTATCGAGAACCGACAGGTGCAAAACATTCTGGAAAGGTACGAACTAGAGGATCAGCCCAAAGGACAACCGATCCCAATGGTGTCATTGCCTGATATCGTGTCTGATAAGGTAATTTCGTATCTTCGACGCACGGCTGAACACAAGACCAATCTAGAACTGGCCTATCGGTATGATCCGCGACTTGTAAGGCACCTTTACGAAGTGCACCGCATAGCCGACGCGAATCCGTCTGTAATCGGTGAGGCTGCCCCTATCTTCGTCGAGACGCTCGCTCAAGAAACACAACAATATGGTGGTGAGAGGTTTCCTGTTTTCAAGGACCGTCCGGTGAGTGTTTTGCGAGATGAGCTCGACCTTCTCACAACCGATGCAGAGGCCGACAAAAACTATGCAGTCTTTGTCGATGACCTCGTTTACGGGTCAAAACCATCCTTTGATGAGGTCTCACAAACATTCCGTATGGTGGCCACAAGTTTCTTGGAAGCGGCCGTTACACCCTCACTACCTGAACAACCTCAGCAGATGATCGGTGGTTTGGGACATGGATTCGGACGACGGTTGTAAGGACAGCGCTGAATCGCCCATGAGTCACTCCGTCGAGACGCGATAGGCTGGTGAGTGGAGGTTTACTGCGACTATTCTGGTAGTGATGTTTAGCGAGCAGGTAAGGAGAATCCCACGTGGATCATCGACATTTAGAACACAATGATCTTACGCTAACTGCCATAGACGACATAATTGAGCGCGGAACTCGATCAGCCTGGGCTGAACTTGGAAGGGCTGTGCAAAACGATCCAGTTGTTCGCGCCAAGACACGACGTATCACCAACAATAGGACCACAGCAGACCCGCTCAATCAACGCTTCGCCTTCTGGGGATATTATGTCGACCACATCCAGTGACAACAACCCTCAATGGGATGAGGTGCTATCTTCTGCCGCTCGGTTGCAAACAATTTTGCCCCAGGCGGTACTAGTAGGTGGAACTGCAGCAAGTATCTATGCCCACCATCGGCTATCGACTGACGATGACCACGTTCTAACCGATCTGAAGCAAAATTTCGATGAGATTCTGGCTCAGTTGGAATCAGTGGCAGGATGGACTACTGCAAGAGTAAAGCGCCCTGTGCAAATTCTAGGAAGCCTCGACGGCATTGAGACAGGGATACGCCAACTCATAAGGCAAGAACCACTAGAAACGACCACTGTCGACATTGACACACACCACATAACCGTTCCAACCGAAGCAGAGATTTTGCGAATCAAGGCGGTCTTAATCCTCAAAAGAAATGCCACTCGGGATTATCTGGATACGGCGGCCTTGGTAGACCACTTGGGGCGAAGTCGGACGAGCAAAGCCCTCCAGTGCTTCGATGCGTTGTACCCACAGACAAATGGTGAGTCGGCACTGCAGCAGCTCGAAGTGCAATTAGCAGAACCACTTCCGTTTGATCTCGACGCAACTGAGCTGCCGAAATATAAGAATCTTGATCCCAAATGGCACAAGTGGGAGAGCGTGGTTGACACATGTCACAGATGTGCTATCTGGATTCAAGACGATATCATCATGGGCCAGCACATAGATTGCGGCTCACCTGTGATACCGCCTTCCGTTACTCCCCGTTCTGACATCCCGCGGGCCCAGCAATCCGAGTCCGCATCCAAGGGTAGCAAACCACGAGGCTACGGAAGATAGCGAGTTTTGGACGGGATTCCGGCTTCGAGTTGACCAAACGGGAGCGCAAGCTATCAAGTGCCATATTTGCAGATGATTCCATAACTGTAAGTATGGCTTTCTATATTTACAGTTGAAGCCCTATGGCCTATCGGCTGGCAGCGACAGCAGCGTCACGGTCGACTAGTTGCATAGCTTCGCTTGCTCATTTCGCGCTGGAGATGCTGACGTGTGTGTTCAGCCAGGATTTCCAGGTCGGGGTTTCGATGCTTGGCCGATGCCGCCTCACGCACCCACAGGGGCAGTCGCTCTAGCGTGGTGCAGCCGGTCCACATTCTCCCGGCCAGTCGTAAGCCCTTAGCGTGCTCTAGCCCGAGCACGGGGCGCACCGCCGGGTTTGAGCGCACATGGGCCAAACACGCTTGGGCGAAGATCTGGCGCAGCGGTTCCGGCCACTTGTCCGGTGGCACTTGTTGTTCCCACAAGTCTGCCATGGCGTGTATGGTTTGGTCCCTGTTGGAGATATTGTCCACCCTTACAGTATGCCAAAGCTGGGCAGGGGATTTGGTATATGCGTGGTCTCGAGTTGCCGTCGAGTACAAGGAGTCGCGGTAGGGACCGCACTTACGGGTGGGCCCTCGCACAGACCCCAGCGTGCGGGCCTACCGCACTGGGTTCCTGCCTCGGGTCCGACGTCGAGACTCGGGCTGGGGAGAGATGCAATCAACACTCCTCCAGTCCCCGGCACCCGCCCGGCGTGACCGGTCTGGCGGCAATGCCACGCTCGATCCGGCAGAGTGTCCGGTGCGTGTACTGCCAGCCAGTTTCCCCTCGGCTCACCTCCTTCCCTCCCCCGCCTCCGCAGCTGAAGCCTTGTTCGACCGGTTCGTCAGTACTACGAGGTGATACGACTTCCCATGTCCGTGCATCCATAGCATTCCCTGGGCGGCACGCCCCCGATCAACGGGACGCGCGAACATGAGAACTCCCGGTTCTCGCGCATTGAGGTTCCGTACATGCACAGGGTCTCTGACCGCGCGGGGTCCCCTGACGGCTCACGATAGCACCATCAGAGATGTGGCCTTCCGCTTGTTCCGACAGCGTCGGCACCCCGAGGAACTTGATTTCGCGGCTCAATGGCTGGCCTGCACGTACCCCTATCCGACGCTTCGCCACGTCCTTGCGGGTCGTCGACGCACGGCTCACGGTCATCGTGGGTCGCTACTCCTTCGGTGTAAGGCTCTTCTATCCTCACCTCAATGCCAGTTTATCCCGGCGCTTTCCGAAACACCAGCGGCAGAGTTTCAAGGGGCGAGCGACAAGTCGCTTAGTGCATACATATCCCCCATGGCAGGTCAAACTTTTCAACATTGCAGATGTCAAGGGGACAATTGTCGGACCCAGAGAAATACCGATTTAAGTCCATAGAGCAGACGGGAAAGAAGTCATCTGATGTCATCGCACTCCATTAATGCGGACTACCCCCTTATCCCGGTAGGTTACGCAGAGCACAGATCGAACTTGACGATCCTGGGTTCAACGAGGTGGAGGTAAAAACAGCAATTGCTGACGTCTGAGGCTCTAATCTTCATGTACTCGACGACGATTGGGACGTTCGCTTCACGATGGTGGTGGGACGTGAAGGCTCAGGGTTGGCCATACCAGCTAGATGTGCAATTTTCGCAAATTCATCACACGGACGCCCAACATGTGTTACTGTAACATTCGTTAGTGCGCATACACTAATGCAGGCTCCGACCGGTGCCGGGTCGGAGTGCCGTGTTGCAAAGGGGGGATCAGTGGCGTATGAACCGTCTAAAACTCTAGATTGTACTGGGCTCCAGTGCCCGCTACCGGTCATAAAAACTTCACAGGCCATCAAGACACTAGAGATTGGTGACGTGCTTGAACTTCTGGCTACCGATCCTGGTGTTGAGCCCGACATGAACGCGTGGACCACCAGGACGGGCAATCAACTCTTGGAGATCACAACGGATGGCGACGTCTTTCATGTGTTGATCAAGCGTGCTCGCTGACGGTGCATTCTTCCAGTGCGAGATCTACCGTCGAGACAGAGTGGGCATTGTAGGCCCCTGAGCAGAAAAGGAACACGCGATGTGGAGTGGTGAATTCGAAGGCAAGGTTCTCTATGTGCAAACTCATGGGGAGAATGACCCCGGCCGTTGCGCTACCCCTTTCTTTCTAGCGGCGTCAGCGGCGGCCATGGAGGTCGAAGTGGGAATCTACTTCACGATGTATGGCCCGCAGCTGTTGAAGAGGACTGTGGTGGACAAGATCGGTCCGAAGGGTGATCGTGGCCAGCGACTCTCCTATTTCATAAAACAGGCTACCGACCTCGGTGTGAGACTTTGGGTGTGTCAACCCTCCTTGGATCTCAACGACCTTACGATTGAGGACCTGATCGAAGGTGTGGACATGATTGGTGGTGCTGCATTCAACGATCTCGCGATGAATGCTGATGCGGTGGTCTCGTTCTGATGCCAGCGACTACCAAGGATCCCTATCTGAAGCGTGATCATGTTGCAGGGTACGACGATGTGGATCGTCAGACGAAAGAGCGTTTGGTCTCGAAAGTGATGGTCGACTCTCGTTTCGGAGACTATCTCTACGGATGTTACGAGTGTGGGATCTGCGTGGCCGCATGTCCTTCTGCACGTTTTTATGATTTCTCCCCGCGCAGAATAGCGCAGGCAGCTGCGCGAAGAGACGTTGATTTAATGTTCCAGCAGATGCAAGAGGATATTTGGGAGTGTTCGCAGTGCTTCTCATGTCTTCGGTGTCCAAGAGGGAATAATCCAGGGGGGATAATTACTATTATGCGAGAGGTTGCCGTAAAAGAGGGGCTCCATTCGGCTAAGGATGCCCTCGCCGGGTATTCCCGTATCATCTATAAGATCATGTCAACTGGGACCCAGGTGTCACCAGATATGCTTCAGCCAGACGCATTCCCGGATTGGGGTCCCGAAGTTAAGGACGTCTCGGAAAATCTTGATCTATGGCGTAGAATGCTGCCACCTGAGACGATGCACACCACGACAACGGGTTGGAAAGTTGCCGATAGAACCCTGGTCGAGCTTTATGTAATTTGGCTCGATACTGGAGCACTCGACATGATTGCACAGGTAGATCAAGGAATTCATATGATTCTAGAGGAGATTATGGAAGAGAAATTGGAAGAGGAAGGAATTGAGATATGACTGACACTGCAATATCGGTGATTATTGGAAAGAAGGAGAAGTTCGAGCGGATACCAGATCGGCGCTCGGTTGCAAACAATTTTGCCCCAGGCGGTACTAGTAGGTGGAACTGCAGCAAGTATCTATGCCCACCAT
>DAHZQE010000450.1:0-10331 GCA_027409005.1 Ferrimicrobium sp.
TTTAGTCCGTCTGGGGACCTTCCCCCTGGGACAGTGCCCACTCACGCAAAATCAGTTTGTCCTTTTGTAGCACGCTTATGCGACAACAGTTGCCGACCTTCTTTTGCAAATGAGCAGAAGGTCGGCTAAGTGGGACGAAACATAGCAGCCATCGCGTGGCGGAAGGCTTTGCTCATCGGGGAAGTAGTCCCTCACCATTAGGTCTGCAAATATTTCGACCTCTACCCAATTACGGCACCTGGAAGATAGCGCCATGCACTACCTGGGTTCTCAGCTGACTATGCCAATCTCGGTGAACTTTCTGAATGGAAATAAAGAAAATGTTCGCTAAAGGTTACAAAAGAATCGACTCGCAGTTAACGGAACCTTAAGAGGGCGGTTAACCCGGCCAGTTACCTTCAATACATCGAGGTACAGCCAGAGTAGGAGTTTGTGTGGCGAGCATAAAGATTGCGGGCCTAACCAAGAAGTTTGGCACTAAAGCTGTTGTTGACGAAGTTGATTTGGATATTGTCGACGGCGAATTCATAGTCCTTCTGGGCCCGTCTGGATGCGGCAAGACGACGGTTCTCAGAATGATCGCCGGCCTAGAGCAGATAAGCGGTGGACAGCTCTTCTTTGACGACAAGTTCATGAATGACGAACCGCCAGATCGACGAAACGTGGGCATGGTATTTCAGAACTATGCGCTCTACCCGCACATGACCGTTGAAAAAAATCTCTCCTTCGGACTCGGATCTCGACGAAGGGTCGGCTCTCGGTCATCAGCGAAGCAGGAGATCAGGAGCAAGGTCTGCGAAGTTGCCAAGTTGCTAGACATTGAAAATCTACTGGATCACAGGCCGAAGCAGCTCTCGGGTGGCCAGCGGCAGAGGGTCGCCCTCGGTCGCGCCTTGATACGGAAGCCCTCCGTCTTTTTGATGGATGAACCACTATCCAACCTCGATGCAAACCTTCGCGAAAAGGTGCGTATGGAGTTGGCCAGACTTCATGATCAGCTCGCCATCACAACGATATTTGTCACACATGACCAAGTTGAGGCGCTCACGCTGGCGGACCGGGTAGTCGTCATGAACCTAGGGAAGGTGCTGCAGATCGGCACGCCAAGCGAAATCTACGGCTCACCTGCGGACTCCTTTGTAGCCCATTTCATCGGCACGCCGGGCATGAACCTCTGGACACTTCCCTGGCGAAACCCAAATTGCCTTAGCACGGCAGATGACGCCAGAGACCATAGCCTCGGCGTCCAATTGGGAAGTTCCGTGACTTTGGCGGTGGATTTCTCCGAGGTCCTTGACGAGGCGGGAAGGTCGATCACCTTAGGTATACGCCCTGAGCATCTTCGCCCGCTTGAAGAGGTGAGCAATCCAGCGGCCTTGGTCGACTTTCGCATTGAGACCTTCGAGCAGTTGGGTAGTCACCAGCTCGCATATGGATGTCTTGGATCAGGCGATCAAGAGGCCGGCGTAGTCCAACTGGATGCCAAGTTTCGATGCCGTCCCGGGGAGCATGTGGCACTGGCTGCCTCCCTCGATGATGTGCATCTTTTCGCAGCGGATAGTGGGAAAAGGCTTCCTGGTCCCAACAGGGCGCGCCTCGATATGAGGGTGAACGCTTGATGCCATCTCTGCGCTTTCGGTCTCGACCATCGCCATGTGATTTGAGATCAGTGACATCTCGGCAATGGCTGGCGAGATGACCATATCCGAATCTCTAAGGCCTTCCCGGGGCCCTGCCAACGGCCCAGTCCAAACCTCAGTCCAAACCTCAGCCCAAGACCCGGTACCCACCATCCAGAGGTCCGTTCCCACCCTAAGGGGAAGGTTGAGACACCTGAAGGATAGGTTGGCTGGATACGGTCTCCTATTGCCGGCGATAACGGTCTTCCTGGTCTTTTTTTACCTGCCAGCGGCCTATCTGATCTACGTCTCATTCTTCCACTGGGGAGTTCTATCGTCGGCCATGAAGTTCGTTTGGCTAGCTAATTTTCGTGTTCTCTGGCACCAGCCTCTCTTTTGGCACTCGATTGTGACCAGCGCTTACTACACGGTCGTGATGATTCCGGCGACGGTATTTCTTGCCCTCGGGATCGCCTTGGTCCTCAAGGAGGCCGTTTCCGCTAGGCGGGGGGGCGTATGGCGAGCAGCGGTATTCCTTCCGCATGTGACGCCGGTTGTAGCGACGTCAATAATCTGGGTCTGGATCTTCAACCCTCAGTTTGGCCTGGCAAATTTCGTGCTCAGGACGGTCCATCTACCCGCCTTGGGGTGGTTGGAAAGCATCCACTGGGCTCTGCCGGCGGTGATGATAGATAGTCTCTGGCATTCTCTTGGCTTGTATGTGATCATTTTTCTGGCCGGGATGGCTAATCTCCCTCGAGAACTGCTCGAAGTAGCCCGCCTTGATGGTGCCAAAAGGCATCGTATCTTCTACCGGATCATCTGGCCGCTACTTTCCCCTACGACCTTCTTCGTGGTTGTGCTGGCGACGGTGAATAGCTGGCAGGCCTTCTCGCAGATCTACACCATGACGGGCGGCCCCCATGGTGGTGCAGGAGGGCCAGCATTCGCAACCACCACCGATGCACTCTTGGTCTATCAGACTGCATTTACCTACTATCACTTCAGCCTCGCAGCTGCGATGAGCCTGGTTCTTTTTGGGATCATCCTCCTACTCACACTGATACAGAAATGGATATCAAACAAGGTGGTGTTTTACCGATGAGCCTCATCGCATCACGCACCCAAGACGGTGAAATCCGGCCGGGCAACATGGTGCTTCGAATGTTGCGCTGGGTGATGGTTCTGGTGATCGCAATAGGATTCGCATTCCCCCTCTATTGGGTGCTGGTGACCGCTTTCAACTCCCATGCAGGTGTATTTTCGATACCGCCTAACTTCGTGCCAGCTTTTCATACCGATGCATTTTTCTATGTGCTGGAGCACACTAGCTGGGCTCGTTACATGGTAAACACGGTTTTTATAGCCGGTGCCACCGTGCTGCTAGTCGTGGCTACCTCAGCGATGGCGGGGTATGCGCTCGCTGAGCTCAAGTTTCGAGGTCAGGGCTTCTTCTTCTTTGCAATCCTTGGGGTGATGATGTTACCGAGCCAGGCGCTACTCATTCCGCAGTACGCAGTGGCCCTACATCTACACCTGCTGAACTCGTACTGGATCCAGATAATCCCCTTCGCCTCCAGCACCTTTGGCGTCATACTGTTCAGGCAGTTCTTCAAGAGCCTCCCGCGAGAGTACTGGGAGGTGGCTCGGCTAAGCGGCCTAGGTCATCTTCGCTACATCTTGAAGGTCGCACTTCCGCTGGCTCGACCGGCGGTAGTGACGGTCGTGCTGTTGACCTTCATCACATCTTGGAACCAGTTCCAGTGGCCGCTGATCATGACTACTTCGCATGCGGTGCAACCAATTGAGGTTGCGCTCAGCCACTATATGCAAACCTATGAAGCTAACTGGCGCAGGCTCACCTCTGCGGTGCTGCTCGCATTGGCTCCGGTGGTCATTCTCTTCCTTCTTCTGCAGCGGCATATCGTCGACGGCGTTGCCGGGCGAGACAGTGGGGTGAAGAGCTAAGGCTGAGCAAGTGGGGCGAATGTGAAAAGAATCAACGTCAAACCTTCTAAATCAGGATTTTTCAAAAAGGAGAAATAGTAGATGTCAGTCAGTTCTGTGCGGTTCGGTTCTAAAACAACGATGGAGCAGAAAAAGCGTGGCAGGGGCCGTAAAACGACCGCTGGAGCGGTGTTAGCTACTTCGGCGGTCCTGCTAGCGGCTTGTGGGTCATCTGCATCTGCCTCGGTTACGACGGTAGCTTCTACGGCCGCTGCGCCGGTGAGCATCAGCCTGTGGGAGTCGCACAACGGTGGCCCGGTCGGTGCGGCGATGACCGCTTTAGTGGACAAATTCAACTCATCCCATAAAGGCGTGCAAGTGAATATTGTCGTAACAAAGGCCTCGAAGAAGCTCGAGGCGGCAATAGCCGCTGGAAATCCCCCCGCTTTAGCGGAGATCAGTCACTACGACGGCACCTTGGTGAAAGCCGGTGCCCTTATCTCCTGGAACACTTTCCTCAAGAGCAGCCAGGTGGTAACTAAATCAAACATGATCCCCGTGGTTTGGAAGAATGGCGAGGTCAACGGGCAACACTACCGTTTCTTGGCGGACATGAAGATCTCCGAGGTCTTCTACAACGAAACCCTCTTCAAGCAGGCTGGAATCAACTCCGTCCCGACAACCTGGTCCCAGCTAGCCACCGATACCGCCAAGCTCAAGTCAATCGGGGTTATTCCTCTCGGTTGGAAGGACTCCTCGGCTCACATACTCCCGGCGTTCATGAGCAATGGGGGCTCGATGCTCAAAGGGAGTAACAGCGTAGGTAACGCCGTAGATTTCAATACTCCAGCGGGACAGGAGACCTTTTCCTTCTTCCACTCCCTTTATGCCTCTTCTGAGATGCAGTTCCATCACGGAACCACGCTTCGCCAGGATCTAGCCGCTGGGAAGATAGCGATGATAGATGGCACATCGGCTGGATACCAGAAGGTTCTGGATGCGGTTGGCGGTAAGTTTTCCGTGGGGGCATTTGTAGAGCCGGGTGGATCGACCGGCAGAATCTACAACATGGCTCAAGGGCTCGGCTTTGTGCTTCCAAAGGGGACTCCCAAGGCCAAGCAAGAGGCAGCTTGGACTTTCGTGCAGTGGTGGTTCGAACCATCGCAGCAGGCTTACTGGGCGGAGAATACCGGCTTTGCTCCGGAGACCAAGGCCGGGATTGCAGCGATACCTGCATCCTTTCTCACTTCTCATCCGGGACTCGCCGCTTCCCTGAGCGCAGCGGAGTCCCCTTACACCTTTGCACGACCGGTAAGCGATAGCTATAGGGAAGTTCAGGCCGCTTTGGATGCCGAGTTCTTCAATGCAGTGACCGGGACGGAATCGGTGAGTGCTGCTCTTGCCAAGTTGCAGAGTGAAGGTAACTCCTATATGTCAGGTGCTAGCAAGATCTAAAGATGAAGTCACCAAAAACTCTATCTAAAAGCGGACCAGACGGTCAAAGAACAAGAGCAATGAAAGTAGCTATGAATAGGGCCACGACAAAGGCTGAGCCGAGACTGGAGCCGGAACTGGGTTCAGACTTCGCGGTAGACCGCCATCGAAGTGGTGTAGTAGCTGACAACGGGGACATTCGCCGGGCGAAAGTAGACCTTCACGATACGGCCAGTGCCGATGAACCGATTGCCGATGAACCGATTGCCAGCGTGCTCGTCGTCGAGGACGATCCCGAACTTCGCTCGGCTATAAAGCGATACCTTAATGAGAGACGTTTTCTGGTGACGGCGGTACAGAATGGGAAAGAGGCACTCCGGCTGCTTCTTGATTCAGACGACCCCTATGACGCTGTTGTTCTGGACATACTGCTGCCTGGGCTCGATGGCGGGGAGGTGTGCCGTCGAGCCCGAGGTGCAGGATGCTGGGTCCCGATAGTGATGGTGACTGCACTTGGTGAGATCGACGACCGGATAGATGGTTTTCAACGTGGAGCTGACGACTATCTAGTCAAGCCCTTCTCTCTCGAGGAACTCAGCCTTCGACTTAGGGCGCTAATTCGAAGGAGCGAGGCTACCTGGGTTTCGATGCTTTCGGTTGGAGATCTTCGAATGAATCTGCATACCCGCCAGGCGTGGCGTGGCGAAGTGGAGCTGAATATCACTCATCGGGAGTTTCAGCTCCTTGAACTCTTTCTACGCCACCCAGGACTCGTGTTGAGTCGAAACATTATCCGAAGTGCGGTCTGGGGGAGTGCTGATGCAAAAGACGTATCGGGAAACTTGATCGATCAATATATCGCTCATCTTCGTAGGAAGATCGATCAGCGGTCGGATGTGAGCAGCATAGAAACGTTGAGTCGAATCGGCTATCGGCTGCGAAGTGTCGAGAGCGATTGATGCCAATAAGGATTCGGCTGTCCCTCATCGTGGCGCTGACAACCGCCCTACTGTTGGCCGTAGGTGGAGTAGTTCTCGAGGCAAACCTCGGCTCGGGGATACGAGGAACTCTAAAAGACTCCCTGCGCCAAAGTGCCCTTCGGGTGCAGGCTGATCTGTCTAAGGGTGCATTGACCCTCTCCAAACCTGGCCAGGTACCCGTGGTCGTCAAGGACCAAAACATTGTTCAGGTGCTTAGCCAAATTGGTCAGGTAGAGTACGCCACCGAGACCTCCGGGGTCGTTCCGCTTCTCAGCTCCACAGCGATTCGCAACGCGCTAAGCGGACCCCAATTCAGTGAACTTCCTGGGCCTCCTAAGACCCTCCTGCTAGCTGAGCCGACCTCTAATGGAGGGGGAGTGTTAGTAGTGGGCTCTTCGATGGACGAGGTTAGTGACGCAATTGCCAGGGTTCGCGACGGGCTGCTCGTAGGAGGACCAATCCTGGTCCTGCTGGCGGCCCTAGGTGGATGGCTCTTGGCTGGTAGGGCGCTTAGACCAGTCGAGCAGCTCCGAAACGAGGCCGAGAGGATTTCGACGGATATTGGCGAAAATCGCCTGATGGTAGCGGCTACTAGCGACGAGGTTGAACGCCTTGGTTGGACCTTCAACGGCCTGCTCGATCGAATCCAAGGAGGGATGATACGCCAGAAGGAGTTCGTCTCGGCCGCAAGCCACGAGCTGAGGACTCCCATCGTTGCGCTCAAAGCGGAACTCGAGGTTGCTCAGCTTCCGGGACGTTCCATTGATCAACTGCACGATTAGTTGGACGTGTTCTCTCTTCGTTTGGAACAGCTGAGTCGCTTGGCAGAAGATCTACTGCTCTTGGCCCGTGGCGGGGAGCAGGCCCTAGGTCTCGATCTGTCGCCACAGCCGCTAGAGCCTTTGGTTGCACAGTCACTGCAAGTATTGCGGAGTCGAGCGAAACGAGCGGGTGTCTCGTTGGTCGTTGACGGAGATTCCACCGTAGAATCCACCGTGGACAGCTTTCGTTTTCGACAGGTGATGGAGAACCTGGTCGAAAACGCGATAGTTCATGCAACCGGCAGCCCATTCGTGGAGGTATCACTCGATCACGGAGATCAATTCGCGGTGATCGAGGTCAAAGATCTAGGTCCCGGTTTCCCGCCGGACTTCCTGCCGAGGGCCTTTGACCGTTTCAGTCGAGGAATGGCTTCGCGTCCGCGCAGCGAAGGCGGTGCTGGGCTTGGTCTTCCGATAGTCCGAATGTTGGTGGAATCCCAGGGAGGGACGGTTGAGATCGCAAATCGCCCAGAGAAAGGTGCCGTCGTCACCGTCCGCCTTCCGCTAAGTCCACAAATGGTTCCCCGCAGTTCTACGTTGACGAATACCGAGCCCGAAATAGGAAATGGCAGAGAAATAGAAATAGCCGAAGGGAAGATGTGGTCGCTATGAGAGTCCTTGCACTGGCTAAACAGGTACCTACGCTCGACTCTTTTATCTTGGCGGATGACGGACGGATGCTTAGGGTGGGTATCCCGTTGGAGATGAGTGCTTACTGTAGACGCGCAGTAGCAAAGGCCGTAGAGATAGCTCGTGCCTCAAATGGCCGATCAATGGTGGCGTCGCTTGGTCCTCCTCAGGCGGAGGCGATCCTGCGAGAATCCCTCGCCTGGGGCGCCGATGAGGTGGTACTTTTAAGCGGTCAAGAGTTCGCCGGTTCAGATACCCTGGCAACGGCCCGGGCACTAGCGGCGCTCGTTGAGTTGGAGGGCCCATTCGACCTGATCCTCGTGGGTCGTTCATCTTTGGACGCTGAAACGGGCCAGGTGGGTCCGGAGTTGGCGGAACTTTTGGACCTGCCTTTTGCTTCGGCGGTTCGCCATCTAGAGATAGACCCAGAGATGAGATCAGCCAGGATCCAGTGCGAAAGCGATGACGGGTCACGAATCATGAAGGTCTCCTTGCCTGCGGTCATGGCGGTTGCCGAGCGTCTTTGTGCTCCGGCGAAGGTCTCTTCGGAGCTCTGGCAGGAGATCCCTTCATCGTCGGTCCGCAGGGTCTCAGCCGCCGATCTTGGTCACTTTGGACCCTGGGGAGCCGTAGGTAGCCCAACGAGTCTTGGGGAGTCCAAGTATTTGGAGACGAAGAGAAACGCACTCTGTTTTGATGGCCCGCTTCAAGATCAGGTCGAAGCGGCTATTTATGCGCTGAATCTACGCGGTGTGTTTGATCGATCCACCGTGGTCAGCGATGGGCCGGTCATCTGGAACGAGAAGACCTGGGATTCTGGTCCGACAATTTCGGTCCTTTGTGAACCCGACCGCCCCCAGTTTTCTCAAGAGCTTCTTGGATCCGCCCTCGCTCTATCTGTGGCTATCAAAGGCCGGATAGCCGCAATATCTGCCCAGACGGAGGATCTAGAGGAGATGCGGAGCTGGGGGGCAGACGAAGTGGTGCGGGTAGAGGGTGGCATTGTCGAAGAGGATTTCGCTGCTGCGGTAACAGAGTGGGCGAGGTTTCAAGAGCCAGTGGTCATGCTCGCGCCCGCTAGCTACTGGGGACGGGAAGTAGCTTCACGCATCGCTGCCTCACTTGGAGTTGGGCTGACAGGTGATGCGATCGATCTTGAGATCGACTCCGGTCGCCTCATTGCCTGGAAGTCGGCCTGTGGTGACAGCCGGCACGTGGCGATACTCTCCGATTCCTCCCTGCAGATGGCGACGGTGCGGCCTGGTGTTTGTCGTTCGGCAAAGGTCCGTCCAGGTGCGAAAAAGGCAGTCTATAGAACCGTTGTCGCCAAGAATAAGGGACGTATCCAAATCGAAGCAGCCTGGCGAGACGACGACTGGGAACTCCTGGCGAAGGCGGATGTTGTGGTCGGCTTTGGCGCAGGAGTAAAAGAAGAAGATTACGGGCAGATTCACGAGTTTGCTGCTGTCTTAGGAGCTGAGCTGGCTGGTACCAGAAAGGTCACCGATCTCGGACTGCTTCCTAAGTCGCGACAGATTGGCATCACCGGCAGAAGTATCTCGCCGAGGCTGTATATCGCAGTCGGATTGAGCGGAAAACTCAACCATATGGTGGGCGTTCGAGGTGCCGACACGATCCTAGCAATCAACACCAACAGGGATGCGCCGGTGTTTGGAAGCTGTGATCTCGGCATCGTAGGGGATTGGCGTGATGCGGTGCCCCTTTTAGCAAAGCGGCTCTGTTGACGGAGATTTGGCAGGTTTTCTAATGAATAAAAAAGATTTTTCAGGAGGAGTTTAAATGAACGACTTTAAATTGGCCGGTAAAAGTGTCGAGGATAGCTCCGACTTCCCCTCTCAACAACCGAGCCACAAAGACGTCGAACTGCGACACCGCAATGTTGGTAGTGGGGGCGCACGTGCTGCGGTTTTTGGCATTAGTGATGGACTAGTTACCAATGTTTCTCTGGTCCTCGGGGTGACAGCTGCACATAGCGCCTTAGGAGTTGTTCGCCTCGCCGGCCTCGCCGGACTGATGGGAGGTGCCTTCTCGATGGCCGCGGGTGAGTATGTATCGATGAAGGCCCAGCGAGAGCTGCTGGAGCGGGAGTTAGCGATCGAGAGGAGAGAAATAGAGCTCTATCCTGACGGGGAGCGTAATGAGCTCGTTGCTATGTACGTAGCTCGGGGAATCGACGAGGAGCTTGCCCAGCAGTTGGCCCACAGCGTTATGGCCGATCCGGTGCGAGCTTTGGAGGCTCACGCGAGAGAAGAACTCGGGATCGATCCCGACTCGCTCGGGTCACCCTGGCAGGCCGCGTTTGCGTCCTTTGTTACCTTTGCAGTTGGAGCAATGATCCCGCTGCTTTCCTTTTTCTTTGCTGGCAAGACTGTCGCTGTGCTGATTTCGGTCCTCGCCTCAGCAGTCACCGCTTTAGCGGTGGGGGGAGTTCTGAGCTTTTTCACCGGACGTTCAATGTGGTGGTCGGCTGGTAGGCAGGTTCTGATCTGCGCAGTTGCCGGTGCGGCTACCTTCGCCATCGGAGCGTTAGTAGGCGGCGGCGGAGCGGCTTGATGATCTGGCACACCGCCGCCGGCCTACCTTTGCCAACTTTCCCAAAGTCGCTAGGGCTTCGGTTAATTTGAATCACTCTATTAATTTTTAAAAGCGGTTTTAAACGCCTGCAGGGGTCCTCAGCACGCTGACGGCGAAATCAGACGAACTCTTCCAAGGGCGTATATCCCAAGTAGCAAAGCGGTGCTCTACTGTGAGCCCGGCACGTATCACGTCTGCATCGAATTCGTGGATTGAGTAGCCGCGGTCCAGGGCAAATCCTACTGCGAAGTTGACTACGACCTCGGTCTCGTTATCCAAAAGGGTAGCCGTCACCTTGTCGAGGT
>DAHZQE010000266.1:0-4934 GCA_027409005.1 Ferrimicrobium sp.
TCCTCCAACTTCAAACCCCTTGTTGGGTTTTCTGTTGGGTTTATCTTATCACAAGTAAGGCATATATGCCCTGACCTGGTGGGCCCGGTGGGATTCGAACCCACGACCAAGGGATTATGAGTCCCCTGCTCTAACCGCTGAGCTACGGGCCCCGAGCTCCGGGGGAGAGACTCGAACTCTCAACCACACGGTTAACAGCCGCGTGCTCTGCCGATTGAGCTACCCCGGAATAGACTTCACAATCTAGCAGGCCATGCAACCCAACCAGTCACGCAATGCTCGTGATCCTATCCATCCTGAAGGATCTCCTTCAAAGCCTGAGCCGACTCGTTGCGTCGGAGCCGAGAGATGGCTCTCGCTTCAACCTGACGAACTCTCTCTCTTGACACACCGAAGCGTTCCGATGCCTGCTCAATCGAGTGCGGCTCCTCGCCATTGAGTCCAAAGCGGTAAATGAGGATAGCTCGCTCGCGCTCATCCAACTTGTCGAGCACTATTTGCACTACTCGTCCAAGATCCTCGGATACCACCGTCCCCTCGATAGGAGGGCTCGACCTATCAGGTACCGCATCGCCGAGCATAGACTCGGATCCGCCCTCAGAGACCGGACTCGCCTCAAGCGACAGCACCGACTGCGCATACATCAAAATCTCCTCAACTCTGAAAAGCTCAATGCCACACGTCTCAGCCACCTCGTCAAGTCTTGGTTCGCGGCCGAACTTCTGTTGAAGATCGAGTCGGGTCTGTTGAATTCGCTGGAAATCCTGCAACAACGACCTGGGCAGGCTGATCTCGCTACGAAACTCTCCAATCGCCTGCGAGATCGCCTGACGAATCCACCAGGTGGCGTAAGTTGAAAAACGAAACCCTTTACGCCCATCAAAAAGCTCGACTGCGCGCATCAGGCCAATGTTGCCCTCCTGTATGAGATCCTCGAGTGGAACCGATCCTCCATGCATCCTTCTAGCGATCGATACTACGAGCCTCAGGTTCGCCGATACAAAGCGCTCCTTAGCCTCAGCCAGAACAAGCTCCTCCTCTCGGGAGCGCAGTTCACGCGCCTGGAGTTCTTGAACGATCGCACTTAACTGAACCTCCTGATCACGCGACAAGAGTCCAAAGTCCTGCAGGCTGCCGAGAAATCTACGTGCGGACTCCATTGAAAATCGGCCTTCTTCTGCGTCCGGATCAGCTTCTAGCTCTAGAACCCCTGAACTTGGCGTTGGGGTTGAGCTCCTCTTAGTCGGTCTATTACCGCCTGGCTGGCCGCCCTTAACCTCTCCAGCCGGTCTACTTTCCTCACTACCCCGAGGAGTTTGCCTAACCGATCTTGTTTCATCTGGTTCACTCGGTGCTTGCATCTGAGTTATCGAACTCCGAGACAGCTTTGGTCTCGCTCGATGGGCACTAGCAGGTCGTGGGCCATCAACCAAAGATGGATCTTCCCCGGGTGGCAAGTTATCGTTACACTCCTGTTCAACTGGTGGCATCGGAGATTCATTAATGACCTCGTCTAAATCAGCCAACCGTCTAGTGTTCTTACGCCTTGCCTGATTTTCATCGACCACTCAAAGGTCTCCACTAACCGAATCCGCGCCAGAAGAGGAGGTGGAGGCGACGACATCCGCCCCATCTCGATTCGAACGCATTGATACCAACCAGTTAATCAACTCGCCACAAAGCTCCATTTTCGTCCGATCCTCTTGCAACTCCTCAATCAAGAGTCTTATTCTTGGAACCTCAGCGATCAACGTCGTCAGTTCGCCCGCGGATACTCGTAAGGAACGAGTGACTTTGGATAGTTCAAGTTTTGACTCTCTTAGCACCAATGTTGCGATGACATCACCGCTGTTATCAGTCTCGGGCCTCTCGCTGGCAAGTCGAAAAAAGAGCTCCAACACCGTGTCTGACTCGAGTTCAGTTAAACGCTGCTGTACCTCCCACAGCGAAGACGCTCCGCCGATGGCATCGACAACTCTCCGATGTGTTGGGTCGCGAAACAGCTCGGCGACGACAATGCCATCTAGCCCTTCGGGATCGTGCACCAGCAACCTGAGCGCCTCGACAGCAGGACGGTCAGTCACCGTCGTATCACCAGCGTACTCTTCGATAACACGATGTCGTGATCCCTTCGGTAGCTGCAGCATCAGCTCGTTCACCGAAAAACCGGTACGGTCAGCGATGAGTGCAACATACTCGCCACGAATCAGATGGTTTGGGTGTCGCTCGATCATTGCGATCGCCTCTTTGGCGACCCTAGAACGATCCTCCGTCGAGCTGAAATCTCCGTGGCTCAATAGACGCTCTAGTCTGAAACGAGTTATGGGTACAGCGCGAGCGAGCGCAGTGTGAACCAGCGCAGGATCCTTGAGAGCCGCATCGGCAGGATCGAGCTCGTCAGGCAGAGTCACCACATCAAAGACGACACCTCGACTCTCCTCCTCGCCCCAGAGTCGCTCGGCCGCATTCTGTCCAGCTGCATCGGCATCAAAGAAAAGGGTGATCCGCTTGGCAAAGCGTCGTAAGACATCGAGGTGCTCCTCAGAGAAGGCGGTCCCACAGGTAGCCACCACGTTCGTGATCCCGAGTTGGTCAAGTGCAATCACATCGGTATAACCCTCGCAGACGATTGCCACCCCTTGATCCACGATAGACGCGCGTGCGCGGTCGAGGTTGTAGAGGGTACGCCGCTTGCGATAAACCGGTGACTCCGATGAGTTCTTATACTTGGCCGCCTTACCTTCAAGGCGTTCTAGCTCCTCTGGCAAAATACGACCACCGAAGGCTACAACGCGACCAGTCGCATCACGAATCGGGAAAACAATCCTACCGTGCATGTGATCAACGAGAGAACCGTGCTGATCCCGATAGCCAAATCCCCCCTCCTCCCAGTCTCCGGGCTCAATACCTAGGCGAGCGATAGGGAGTTGAACCCGTGTAGGTGAAAGCCCAAGCCCAAACGAGCGAATCGACTCAGCGACGACACCACGTTCCGATAGATAGGTCCTTGCCGCCTCGCCACGGAGAGGATCGGCAAGTTGTGCCTGATACCATTGCGCAAGGCGATCATAGCCATCAAAGAGCCGAGTCTTCAAGTTGCGATCCGCCGGCGCATTCGTCGTCTGTTCGATCGCTACATGCGCACGATCTGCCAAGTATTCAAGCGCCTCGACAAAGTCAACTCCTTGGGTTTCCCGCACAAAGGTGATGGCATCACCCTTGGCGTGGCACCCAAAGCAATAGTACACACCGTCCTCTCCGTTGACGGAGAACGAACCGGTGCGCTCTTGGTGGAAGGGACAAAGGCCGACGTAACGCCTGCCTACGCGCTTTAGCGCAACCGAAGCACCAATGAGGGTGACGATGTCAGTGGCATCCAGGACACGCCGAATATCAAGCTCAGAGTAACCCACTCCACGAGCTCCTTCCCTCAAGTACTGTCGTACTTACAGGCTAGCCCTCACGAACCAGTGACTGAGCTACGGCGAGACGAGCGATAGGAACGCGATAAGGTGAACAGCTGACGTAGTCGAGACCGATCTTCACGAAACTTGCGATTGACTCCGGGTCACCACCGTGTTCTCCACATACTCCGAGCTTGATGTCGGGCCTCGCAGAACGCCCTCGCTTAGCTGCTATGTTCACTAACTCAATAACCGCCTCTTCATCCACAACCTTAAACGGATTCGAGGGCAAGAGACCTTGGGCAAGATAGATCGGCATCAGCTTTCCCTCAACGTCATCACGAGAGAAACCATAGGTCAACTGGGTAAGATCATTGGTACCGAAAGAGAAGAACTCAGCCACCTCGGCGATCTCCATCGCCAAGAGAGCTGCCCGTGGGGTCTCGATCATAGTCCCAAACAGTACATCAAGTCCATCATCAGCACCTAGCTCAGCCAATGCCTCCTCGACCCATGCATGCGCATAGGCGAGCTCCGGCTTAGAGATAGTTAACGGGATCATGACCTCCACATGAGGGTCACCACCTGCCCGCTTGAGCTCCATGGCTGCCTCAAGAAGAGCTCGAACCTGCATGGTATAGAGTCCAGGCTTTAAGACCCCAAGACGTACACCCCGTACACCGAGCATCGGGTTGAATTCTCGCCAGGTTTTGGCAGCCTCAAGTAGCTTCTCGTCCTCCTTGGTGAGAGTTCCGTTGCTCTCCTTTATTAAGAGTGCCTCGATGTCCGGCAAGAACTCATGCAAAGGTGGGTCGAGGAGGCGTACAGTCACCGGCAAGCCGTCCATGGCGCGCAGAATCTGGAGAAAATCCTGGCGCTGCGCGACCCTGAGTTCTTCAAGCGCCTGCTCCTCATCGGCTGGTGTATCCGCCAAAATCATCCGCCGAACTATGGGAAGTCGGTCTTCGGCAAGGAACATGTGCTCAGTCCGGCAAAGTCCTATACCCTTGGCTCCGAATCGACGAGCAACCTCGGCGTCTGGACCCGAATCCGCATTTGCCCGAACGCTCATGTGGCCGGCGGAGAGCTCATCCGCCCACTGCAGGAGGAGATCTAGCTCCTCTGGAGGCTCAGCCACCTCCAGAGGCAAACGTCCCAAAGTGACGGTACCAGTCGTCCCGTCGATAGAAATCTCATCACCCTCACGAATCAGGTTATCTCCTACCCTAACGCCGCCACCTTCGAAGATTAACTGATCAGCGCCTACGACCGCCGGCTTTCCCCAACCTCGTGCCACCACCGCAGTTTGCGACCACCAAGTTTGAGGTGCTCACCACTGGACTAGGAGCGTCGCCTGGCGCAGCAGTAGGCAAAGTTTACTTCACCTCCGAGGCCGCGGTGCTGGCACACGAACGCGGAGAAGACGTGATCTTGGTTCGCAAGGAGACCTCTCCTGATGATGTCCATGGCATGCTCGCCTCCAATGGTGTACTCACTAGTCGAGGTGGATTGGTCTCGCACGCTGCGGTG
>DAHZQE010000267.1:0-27672 GCA_027409005.1 Ferrimicrobium sp.
CTTCATTGGATTATGTATAGCCAAACTCGTGTCGACGGCTTCGGGTGTCGCTGGTCAGCGGGAGAGGGGAGCCGATCGGGTCATTGAGAACCTGCCTGCGATCGCCATCGCCGCCAGCAAGGCAGAATCGCTCTGGGATCTACCGGTGATTGGTCGTTTTCTGAGCGACACACCTCGCCTGGAAGGACCGACACCGTCATCACGGTGACGAAAGTGGACTCCGCCCGGCAAGGACCTGCGAACCAAAGATGGTGATGCGCTTACGCTGGACAACAAGCAAAGCGACGGCGACGGCGACCATTACAGTTGCTGCTACCGTCAACGATCCGGTTGCGGTCAGTGCAATCACCACCATCGATAGTGGAATCCGCCCTATCGAGCCAAATACTGCCGCAAACATGATGATTGCGAATAGCGGCAACGTTCCAAAGTTCAGGGGCAGGTGGGCAAGCGATACTATCCGCCAGAGCAACACACCACTGAAGGCTCCGATCACAAGAGCCGGTCCCAGGACCCCTATCGGCGCCTCGGCTGAAAGGCTGAGCCCGGTCAAGGCGATACGTGCCACAGGCACCAATAAGAGCAACCACAGTGGCCAAGCTCGCGACTCAGCGCCGAGCAACGTCACCAGCCGAATCCAACCCGTCCCGGTTGAGAGAACTTCAGGTGCAACCAACCCGATGCCAGCGGTCATAGCTGCCACCCCTATGGCGACAGACAACCACCTCCTATAGGTCGATCGCGAATAACGCGTGATCGACTTGGCCACCACAGCAATCCACCAGCGATACAGAAGGCCGATTAGCCCAGCGATGAGCCCGATCACCACTGCGCTTACATAGGCCTCTGCGTGAATACTCCCAAAGAGAAGATGACCAATCAACGGAGATCCACCAACGGCAACGGAGTCAATCATCCATGCGATCGCTGTGACTAGGAGCCCAGGTACAATTACCGCCCCAACAAAACCAGCTAGCACAAATAGCTCACCGGCGAGCAGAACACCGGCGAACGGGGCTCGAAAAATACATGCAAGGGCAGCCCCAACACCGGCGGCGACGAAAACTCTTGTGCTGCTATCATCCAAACTGCACCAGGATAGCAACCTAAGCAGTGGACCACCCACCAGCATCGCTATCGGCCCTTCAGGCCCACCAGAGACCCCGGTTCCGAGCGCTATAACCCCTGCCACCGCAGTCCCCAACGTCTCCATTAGCGGAAGATCTAGCTCTGAACCATTCACGACCTCAATGACCCGATCGGCTCCCCTCTCCCGCTGACCAGCGACACCCGAAGCCGTCGACACGAGTTTGGCTATACATAATCCAATGAAGATCGCTATCGGCAGGACCCATAGGCGTTCACCAACGAGGTGGACTACCTGGATCGGAGAGACCAGCTCCTTAACGCCGAGAATAGCACGCAGCAGATGCGTTAGACCCTCAAGCGACCAGTGAAACAGCACCACCGCGATGCCAGCAACGACACCCGTCACCACGACGGCTAGCCCCCGACGTATCACCATTGGGACAGGACTTAACACCGGAATCAGATTAGCTTACAAACAGTAGCGTGGCCCACCAGTAGCCAACGATTCGCTGCTTCGTCAAGGTAGAGGGATCGAGGAGATGACCCATCTGCTTCGACGACAGGAGGCTCAAAAGAAGATCTTGCCTTTGCTCGCCAATGTCAACAGCAAGGTAGGGAAGACGCCAAAGAAGACCGTGAACGCCACCGAGAGCCAAACACCAATCCACACCGGGATCTGAGATATACGTGGGGCTATATAACCCGCATCACTACCACCTCGCACCACGGCAGGGTAAAGGGCGTCGCCTGCCCCCAGCTCGACCTCATCTCGGGCGAATAGTGCGAGGACGAGCCTTAGGTAAAACGCCACTGCAATCGCCGCCGTAACCATCGCAACCACGGCTACCCAGTATTCGTTGACTGCAATCACGGCGGTGATGACCGAGAACTTGGCGATAAACCCACTGGTGAAGGGAGCCCCAGCTTGAGCAAGCACCAAAATAGCCAAGAGCGTCGCCACCGCCGGTCGCCGGCGCCCAAGGCCACGTAGGTCACTCAACGCTATGGAACCCTCTGTCTTTCCCGCATCCGCTTGAATGAGAGACAGGAGTCCGAAGGTTCCAATCACCATCACCGAATAGGCCGCGAGATAGAACAGCGAATCCCGCACACCGCCGCTAGTGGCTGCCAAAACACCAAGCAGAATAAAACCAGCATGATTGATCGAGGAGTAGGCCAACATCCGCTTGATCTCGCGCTGACGCAGTGCAAAAATGGCACCAAACGCAAGCGATAGGACAGCGAGCGCGATAACGATCGGACGCCAATACTGAAGCTGAAGGTGGAAGGCGACCGTGAGCACACGCAGCAGTGCGGCGAAGGCGGCGATCTTTGCCATCGCAGCCATATATCCAGTCACCGAAGTCGGAGCGCCCTGATAGACGTCGGGGGACCAGACGTGAAAAGGGACTGCGGATATCTTGAAGCCAAATCCAACCAAGATCAGAGCGATACCAAAGAGGAGGACGCCATCGTTGATCAGAACGTGAGACGAAAGAAATGAGCCGATCTTGAGCAGGTTGGTGGAACCAGTAGCCCCGTAGACGAGTGCAACCCCGTAGAGGAAGACCGCAGAGGAGAACCCACCCAAGATAAAATACTTGAATGCTGCTTCCCTAGATAGTCCATCCCTCAATCGGAAGCCGACCATTATGTAGAGTGCAATCGAAAGAATCTCCAGCCCCAAGAAGATGACGATGAGATCATTGGCCTGCGCCATGACTACGGCACCTGTAGCCGAGATCAGTAGCAGCGTCACGAATTCCGGCCCCTGCCCGGCTACCGTTCGCACAAACCCGGGGCCAATCAACATCGTCAGCGTCAACGCCACGGCCACAATGATTCCTACTACTGCAGAGAAACCGTCGTTGGAGATCGCGCCTGCGATGGCAAGAGAGGGTCCATGCTTATCCACCAGCCTGAGTAGATTCGCTGACCACGCCCCTTCGCCAAGTGCGGCTAGGAGGCCAATCCAACGATAGAGTTCTGGATGCTCTCGCCGTCCAAGCGTGGCTGACAAAGCCAACACCAGCAGCGCGGCCCCAAAGAGAATCATCTCAGGAGCGATCGCCTGATAGGAGATCGCCGGAAGCCTAATCGGCAACTGTGATACCAGAGTCGCAAACACTACTTAGCCCCTCCAGTTGTGATAGAAGCCGCAGCACTCGAAACCGGCGAATTGGTGAGCGCCGGCGCCTTTTTCACGTGGTGCACTATGGCTGACGTCGTCGGATTAATCCGTGATAACAGCGGGACCGGGTAGATGCCCAAGAATACGATAATCGCCACCAGAGGTAGAAGTAGCAACGCTTCGCGAGGAGCTAGGTCGCGGAAACTGCGCTCATCTTTAGCTTCTCCATGAAACACCCTCTGATAGGCCCACAAAAGATAGACGGCGCTCAAGACCACACCAAGCACTGCCACCACCGCCCACCACCGATGCGTTATAAAGGTGCCAAGGAGAATCAAAAACTCGCCCACGAACCCATTCAAACCAGGTAGGCCAATCATGCCCATTACGACGAGAATAAACACAGCAGCGAAGATCGGCGCCTTCTTTTGAAGACCGCCAAGCTTATTCATGTCGAGCGTCCCACGACGTTCGTAAATCATCCCCAGCAATAGGAAGATAGCAGCTGTATAGATCCCATGGTTGACCATCTGGAGCGTGCTGCCAGAGAGACCCTCTGTGGAAAAGGCAAAAATACCTAACACAATGAAGCCCATGTGTGACAACGACGAGTAAGCCACCATACGACCAAGATCGCGCTCACCAGCCGCCACAATCGCACCATATAGAATCCCGGCCACACCAAGAGTCAGCATCAACCAAGCCAATTCACGCGATGTGGCTGGGAATAGCTCAAGGTCAAACCGAATAAGACCATAGGCTCCGAGCTTGGCCATCACTCCCGCCAAGATCACCACCGCCGGAATCGGTGCCGCCCGGTAGGTATCCGGAGACCAGGTGTGGAAAGGAAAGATTGGAGTCTTGACTGCAAACGCAGCGGCAAAAGCCAAGAACAGAAGGATAGCCGTATCCTTTGGAAGCCTTGTATGCATTAGAGCAGGCAAGGAGAAGGTGAGGTGCCCAGTCTGATGATCATGGATAAACACCAGGGAAACGATACCTATCAAGAGCAGCGCCGAACCGGCGAAGGTGTAGACAAAAAACTTGATAGCTGCTCGACCCGATGCTCCTAGACCAAAATCGGAGATCAGAAAATAACTTGGCACTAGGGTCAACTCAAAGAAAACGAAGAACAGGAAGAGGTCAAGAGCGGTGAAGCTCCCCATGCAGGCCGCCTCTAGAAGTAACATCCAACCGACATACGCCCGGTAGTCCTTCACGCCCTTCATCGCAAACATGGCGATGGCAAACAGAACGGCGGTCAATAAGACGAGCACGAGCGAGATGCCATCGGCCCCAAGATACCAAGCTATGCCAAATGCTCCGATCCAGTGAACCTTGGTAACAAATTGATACGAACTGGTATGGAGCTTGAATGCTATCGCCATGCCAATGGCGATCCCGAGCTCAACCAGTGAAATCGCGATACCGAAGTAGCGGACCAACTTTTGGTTGTCAGCCGGCAAGGACATCATGGGAACCACGAGAGCTCCCAAGGCGGGAAGTGCTATCAGCCAATCGAGTAACGTCATCGAATTCCTCTCTACCGCGCCGCACTCACGAGCACATACACAACGACCACAACAATTCCAGCGACCATAATGAGGAGATAGCTCCGTACAAGCCCAGACTGCACCTTTTTACCGAGGCCACCAACCCAACGAAATAGCCATGCGACCCCGCCAACGGCACCGTCAATGACAGTGGGGTCGATGACGCGGTCAGTAAACTTCGCGAGCGCAGTTCCGCCACGCGCAAATGTCTTGTCGTACAGCGTATCGATGTACCATCCCCTGATGAGAATCGTTGGTTCGAGTTCCCTACGCTCGGAATGGTTGCGCCAGAGACGCCAGGCAAAGAGAACGCCAAGAAGAGCGACAACCGCATCGGTGGCAGGGAGCAACACCTTTTCAGTCGAGGAAAGGTGATAAGAGACCAACGAAGAACCGAATACTGGTGCAAGCCAATCGTGGAGGAAGCGTAGGCCTGAATATGGTAGGTTCAGAAGTCCTGCCGTCGCCGCTGCAATCGCCAGCACGATAAGAGGAATCGTCATAATCCGCGGCGATTCATGCGGATCATGGCCATGCGTGACCTCCTGCCACCGCGCCTTGCCATAGAAGACGACAAACACTAACCGACCCATATAGTAAGCCGTCAGAAGAGCAGTCACGACTCCGACCACCCAAAGCAGCTCATTACGCCCGAATGCGTCCTCGAGTATCGATCCCTTGGAGAAGAATCCAGAGAAGGGCGGGACACCAGCGATCGAAAGCCATGCGATAATCATCGTCCAGGCAGTGATCGGCATCAACTTAGCCAGCGCTCCCATCTTGCGAATGTTCTGCTCGCTATCGAGTGAATGAATGACCGAACCCGAAGAAAGGAAGATCAACGCCTTGTAGAACGCATGTGTCACCATCAAGAAGATGGCAGCAACGTAGGCTCCAGTTCCAATTCCGAGCATCATATAGCCGAGCTGGCTCACTGTAGAGAAGGCGACAATCTTCTTAATGTCCGTCTGCGAGGTCGCGGCCATTGCCGCCACAAAGGCGGTAATCACGCCTATGATCGCGATCGTCATTGAAGCAGCATGGGCAAGTGCGAGAATGGGAGAGAGCCGAGCCATAAGGTACACTCCAGCCGTAACCATAGTAGCGGCGTGGATAAGGGCCGAGACCGGGGTTGGGCCCTCCATAGCATCAAGTAGCCAAGTAAAGAGTGGCAGTTGGGCGGACTTCCCAGCCGCAGCGAGGAAGAACAGCAGAGCGATCGCCTCCGCAGTTCCAGTCGAAAGTTGATGGGCTCCTGGCAATATCTTCGAATAGCTCACCGAATGCAACTGCATGAAGACCAAGAACGTCCCCAACATGAAACCCATGTCGCCAATCCGGTTGATGATGAACGCCTTCTTTCCGGCGCTCGCCGCCGTCGGACGTTCAAACCAAAACGAGATCAGCCAGTAAGAGCAAGCGCCCACTCCCTCCCAGCCCAGGAAGGTGAGCGGAAGATTGTTAGCCGTGACAAGAACCAACATCGAAAACACGAACAGGTTGAGATAGACGAAAAACTGATGGAATCGCGCATCACGCTTCATATATCCAATCGAGTACAGATGGATAAGCGTGGCTACACCGGTGACGAAAAGGATCATCACGACCGATAGCGGATCCGCTCGAAATGAGATATTTACCCGAAAGCCGCCCGCTTGGAACCAAGTAAACAGGTGCAGTACCTGTGTCCGGTTGGACCCGTGCTTGGCAAGCAAGAAGATCCAAGTTCCAACGGCGGCTACAAAACTAGAGGCAACCGCAATAGTTCCAAACCATCCTGCACCTGGATCTCCCATGCGCCGCCCAAAAGCGAGCAGCAGTATGAATCCAAGCAGCGGGAAGCCAACCACCAACCCCAAAACAACCATGTCTAGCCCTTCAAACTCGAGATGTCATCGACTGTGATCGTTGCCCGGTGTCGGAAGATTGCAACGATAATCCCAAGACCAACCACGACCTCAGCGGCCGCTACCACGAGAACAAAGAACACCGCGAGCTGACCACCAACATCATTGAGCATTCTCGCATAAGTCACGAATGTCAAATTGACTGCATTCAGCATCAGCTCAACTGACATGAACATGACTATAACGTTGCGTCGTGTAAGGACCCCGAAAGCCCCGAGACCAAAGAGCAACGCCGCCACAACGAGATACCAACTACCGGGGATCGTCACTGCTGCACCTCTCGTCCTTCGCTGGCTTGTCTTGGTTCGATAACACTTGTCTCAGCCACCATACGGCGCGATAGAATCACAGCACCCACCACCGCAATCACCAACAGGGCAGCGGTGAGCTCAAACGGGAGCAGGTATGTCGTGAATACCGAGCGTGCCAGCACACCGACATTTGAGCCAGTAGTCAACTTGCCCGCGCTCGAGTGCGCCCCAGTGGCCCAAGCACCAGTAGCTACAATGAAAAGCACGGCCAAGATCAGCGCCACGCCAACACCAGCCAACACCACTCGCACAGTGTCACCAGCGAAACTCGCTAGCTCCTCCCGATCCACACCCAACAACATGATGACGAACAAAAACAGGACCACAACAGCTCCTGCATACACGACCACTTGCACTGCCGCAAGGAACTCCGCACCCTCTTCAACGAAGAGAATCGCCACTCCGAAAAGAGTCATGACCAGGAACAGGGCCGCATGCACCGGATAGCGAGCTGTCAAGAGTCCTAGCCCACCAACGGCGATGATGACCACCGACACGATAAAGACAATCAACTGAGGAACCGAAATCACTGAGGCGATGATCACCAGACCTTCCCTCCAATCTTTCGAGCAATCCGATCCGCAAGAATCTCGCGTAGCGGGAACATCGCTGTCATCTCATCCTCTGAAATATCCGACTGGCCTCGCTCTGGAAGCCGGACACCATGGCCCAACTCTCCAGACCAACCAGCGACTCCTTCGAAGTTAGGATCCCCTGATGAAGCGGTGGCTCGCACCCATCCCGAGGTATCCTCCTCGTCCTCATCACGCCAATCCTCGAACGGGGTACGACGTGGATGTCCTTCCTCGTCCACCACAAGCTCCGCCTTGGTGTAGATAGCGTCTTCTCTGCTAGTGAACGAAAACTCAAACATCTTCGACTCGGTGATAGCCTCCGTCGGACAGGCCTCCACACACAAATCGCAGTGAATACAGCGGAGGTAGTTGATCTCATAGACGAAGCCAAAACGCTCACCTGGCGATACCGGTGCCTCTGGGTCGTTGTCGGCCCCACGAACGTAGATGCACCTGGCCGGGCATACTCCGGCGCAGAGCTCGCAGCCGATGCACTTCTCCATCCCATCCGGATACCGGTTCAGCACGTGCCGACCATGGAAGCGAGGTGGCTTTGGTCGCTTTTCTTCCGGGTATTGGCGAGTCACTCGTGGCTCCGCCATCTGCTTGAAGGTTACTTTGAAACCCCCAAGACCGCTAAGAATCCCCATGGTCCTCCCTTCTATCTTGAGGTGGCTCAATTTCAGCTCGCGATGGTCGTGCCAACTCCCGAGCTGTGCTCCGGTCACGACCAACGGCAATCGCACGGTAGAGAAGTAGGCCACCGATGATACCGAGACCGACCATAGCGAACCCAAGTGGACGCGAGACTCGCATTGCAGCCACCACTAACAGCCAGACCAGCATGACAGGAATAAGCACCTTCCAACCAAGATCCATCAGTTGGTCATAACGCAGACGTGGAAGCGCGGCCCGGAACCACACATAGATGAAGAAGAAGATCGCAGTCTTGACTATGAACCATGCGATCGGCCAAAGCCAATGGAGGAACTGAGGATCAGGACCATCCGGCCCGCCGAAGAACATGGTGACCATGATCGCGGACATGGTAATAGTGTTCATGTACTCGGCTAGATAGAAGAGGGCGAACCTTATCGATGAGTACTCGGTGTGAAATCCCCCAACCAGCTCCTGTTCAGCCTCGACCAGATCAAATGGCGGTCTATTCACCTCGGCGGTGATGGCGATTATGAAGACAATGAAGGGTATTACTCCTAATCGAATGATATTCCAGTGCGGGATAAAGCCAAGGAAGGTGCCGAGTTGCTGGGTCACCATGTCTCTCGTAGACAGAGATCCAGTAAGCAACACAACGGATGCTATGGATAGGCCCATGGCCGCCTCGTAGGAGATCATCTGAGCAGAGGCTCGCACCGAACCAATCAGTGGGTACTTTGACCCTGAGGACCAACCCGCGAGCATCACACCGTACACCGAAATCGACGACATCGCCAGCAGCAGGAGTATCCCTATGGGAGGATCGGCCACTTGAAGTTCAGTGGTGTGCCCAAAGATGTGCACTATGCCACCCACGGGTACCAAGGTGAAGGTGATAAAAGCAGGAATCACCGACAGATACGGAGCCAGCTTAAAGATGAACTTATCCGATCGCTCAGGAATCAGATCTTCCTTGAAGAATAGCTTGATGCCATCGGCCAGGCTTTGCAGGAGCCCGAATGGACCGGCACGATTAGGGCCAATCCGGTTCTGCATATCAGAGATGACCTTGCGTTCAATCCAAATCGCCAATAGCACCGAGATCATAAGCGCGATGAAGGCGACAATAACCTTGATCAACACAATCAACACGACAATCCACGTAATGTGTCCCGACAACAGCGGATCGTTACCCATTGCTCTTCTCCACCCTCACTTTGACCCAGGATTGGTCACCCAACAACTGCTGCGTCGCTGGTGTGACTCCTTGTACCGCTAAGAACAACGACTGATCCTTCGCATGCCTGACTACCATCTCAGTAGAGCCTGCTCCCACGAGACGACAGTGGTCACCATCTGCGAGCCCAAGTTCCTTTGCGAGCGTGGGCGCTACAGCGAGTACCGGTTCGCGAATAGCTTGCTTGAGAAATGGGTTGGCCAGTAACCCCGGTGAAGGATCGTACAATCGAGGCACCAGGCTGAGCCAGTACTCACCCTCGGTGAGCGGCTCAAGCTCCATCACTCCTGCCGTCACTGACGATCTCACGGAGGGAAGCGATTTCGGAGCCTCACCAATGCCAAGCGCGAAACCCGGTGATTCACTCGGTTCAATCACATTGCCCGCAGCAAAATTTGCCCCCTGTCGCTCGATCGAAGCGACACCTGGTGTCGCCATCGGATCGAGAACTCGCTGCGTCCGCCTCTCCTCTCTGCGTGAGAGCGGGAAGAGCGGTCCATCTAGTCCATCGCTAAAGTAGTGCGAACCAAGCCCCGAAAGCAACCCGCCCGATTGTGCAAGCTCTCGTGTAATATCAGCCAGGGTCAGAAAACCAAGCTCGTCACCCAGCATCGAAGCTAGTTCGGCAGCGATCATCCACGCTGACCGCGCCTGGCCAACGGGCTCAACCTGGCGTCCCAAACGGAGATGACGCCACTCGATGTTGAGAGTAGATCCTTGCTGCTCTCCGTAGGCACTCATAGGGAGCACGATCGCCGCATGGTTAGTAGTCGCAGATTCAAACGAGCTCAAGGCAATCACCGTGGTGCGTTCATTCAAGCTCAGAAGCTCATCTTCGGTGAGCCCAAGCCCCATAAGGTCACTATCGAGTACCACAAGGACCGCTACCTCACCACGCAGGGCAGCAGCCACGATCGAATCGGCACTCATGGACGGCTCAACCCCACCACTGGAGCGAATTCCCCTTGGGGCACTAGGAGTGAATCCAACCGCCAATGCACTAGCACCATGAGCTATCCCGCTCAGAACCTTCGCTCGCGGAATACGGCTCAATAGCTCCCCAAGCAAAGTCGTATTCAAAGAGGTGCCAAGAGCGCGATCCCGGCAGCCCGCCATGACTACCACATCATCTAAGTCGCCATCTAGCGCCGCAACAACCGAATCAATAGTAGTCGCAAGATTTGCTGGATCGATAGGAACCCATCGATCGACGATGGGCGTCAGATCGGTAGGAACGGCGTTCACTTCGACTACACGAAGGCCGGCACGGATAGCTGCGCGCAGGCGAAGGTGCAAAACCGGAAGCTCATTTTTTGGATCAACATTGAACAAAACCAGCCTGCGTGCGGCCAGCGCCTCATTGATCGACGCTGGATTCCCTAGCAGCAGGGACCCATCAATTCGCACATCAGCAGCACCATCAACAGCGTTGGTTCTAACTACGTCGCTAGCTAACTTAGCCCACGCGTATGTATCCTCAAGGGTCAGGGACGCGCTAGAAAGCACCGCAACAGCTGATGCACCGCGCTCATCGATCGCCCTTTTCATAGTCGACGCTGCTGCTCGGAGGGCCTTTGTCCAGGAAACCTCTACTGGGCCATCTTGATCCTTTAGTCTCGGGCGTGTCACCCGATGCTCCACGTTATTGACCTCGCTGGTTGAGAACCTTCCACGGTCACAGAGCCAGCTATGGTTTATCGCATCCGAATCGATGCCTAGCATCCGTGTCAATTCATTTTGGCTTGACTGCAGACTTACTTGGCAACCCATATCACACTGCGTGCAGGTCGATGCAGACTGAATGAGATCCCATGGCCGTGCCTTGAATCGATATGGCGTGGTGGTCAGCGCTCCGACTGGGCAGATCTGTGCGACGTTGCCAGAGAAGTACGAGTCAAAATCGACGTTCGAAAATGTCGAGATGCGCAAAGTTCCACCACGACCAGCGAAGTCTATGAGTGGCTCTCCTGCCACTTCATCGGCGAAGCGCGTGCACCGATCGCACTGGATGCAACGCTCCCGATCGAGCTTTATGAGCCGAGATATCGGAATCGGCTTAGCATAATGTCGCTTCTCCTCCACGAAGCGGGTCTCGCCAGAGCCATGAGCGAAGGCCTGATCCTGAAGAGGGCATTCACCTCCCTTGTCGCATACGGGACAATCAAGGGGATGGTTGGCAAGCAGGAACTCTAAAACTCCATGTTGGGCCTTCTTCACCGCGTCTGACTCAGTGAAGACCTCCATCCCATCGGCCACATCAAGATAGCATGAAGGCTGTAGCGATACCCCACGCGGTCCCTTGACCTCCACCAAACACATCCGACACATGCCCACAGCAGACATACGCGGGTGATAACAAAATCGAGGCACGTGGATTCCAGCTTCATCGAGTGCATCGATCAACTTGACCCCTTTACGAGCTTGCAGGGGTTGACCGTCGAATGTTACGGCTACCAGCTCATCAGGCATGAGGGCACCGTCCTTCCTTGATATGAATGAGGAAATCATCACGAAAATGTTGGATGGCTGCGTTGACTGAGGGAGGAATGGACGGCCCCAAAACACAGATCGTTGTCTGAGCTGGTGGCCACTTAATCCCCGGGGAGATGTTATCGCACAGGTCCAAGAGAAGATCTAGATCAGCCTCTCTACCCTCACCCTCCTCAATTCGTCTGAGGATTTTGTCTATCCAGGCTCCACCCTCACGACACGGAGTACACTGCCCACACGACTCTCTCGCAAAAAAACGCGCTATCCGCCAAGCCGAACGGACGGGGCACGACGAGTCATCCATAACGATGACCGAACCTGACCCCAACATAGAGCCAGCCTTTGCGACCTCGTCTTGCCCCAGAGGAATATCAAGGTGTTCAGGGAAGAACCAGGGGGCCGATACGCCTCCCGGAATGAAGGCGAGCAGTTCACGACCCGGTTCGAGCCCCTGGCCATACTCTTGGCCGAAGATCAAATCTCTGAAGGTTATCTTGGTCATCTCTACCTCGTATGGACCAGGTCTGCGCACTTGTCCAGAGAGTGCAAAGAGGCGGGTACCGGTGGAACGCCCCTGGCCGAGCGCCTTGAAGGCCTCACCTCCGTGCTGCACTATCCAAGGAAGATTCGATACCGTCTCGACATTATTGACGATGGTTGGCTCTCCGTAGAGCCCAATCACCGCCGGAAAATAAGGGGGTTTGATCCTTGGGAAACCTCGCTTACCCTCCAAGGATTCGATAAGAGAGGTCTCCTCACCGCATATATAGGCGCCAGCGCCGGGCTGCAGCACTATATCCACCGAAAACGACGACCCGAAAATAGAACGTCCGAGCGCGTTCCTAGCGTAGGCCTCATTTATGGCTTGCTGAACTCTCTCAAGGCCAAGGGCAAACTCGCCGCGCAGATAGATCACGACAAATGACGCTCCTATGGCATAGGCAGCAATCGTCGCTCCCTCAACCAGCTGATGAGGGTCGTTCTCTACAAGGAGATGGTCCTTAAAGGTCGCAGGCTCACTCTCATCACCGTTAATCACCAGATATCGTCGAGGAGCCTTCCGAAGCATGGACCATTTGCGTCCAGCCTCAAAACCTGCACCTCCACGACCCAACAGATTGGCGGTCGTTACCTGATCGGCCACCTCTTGGGGGGTGAGCTCTAGAAGTGCCTTGCGAAGCCCCTGATCTCCTCCAGTGGCTAGAAAACGTTCTAGGGTTTGCGAGTCCTCATAATGCAGGCGGGCTCCAACAATTCGGTCAGTCACTCTGCTTCTCCCGCTCTGTTGCGATCTATCTCCTCCATCGGGATCACCGCAGGCGCCTGTCGGCGTATACGAATAAGCGTCCCATGCGGTGGCACCTCCTCGTTCAACTCTCCATTACGGAGCTTGGAGACCAGCGACTCAAAGCTCTGTCGATCAAGCGGACCGAAGTATCGGTAGTTCACCTGTGCAGCCGGCGCTTGGTCGCAGTGAGCAATACACTCCACCTCCTCCAAGGTGAAGAGGCGGTCCTGAGTTGTGGCGCCGACAGGGAGATCGAGTATCTCCTCTGCATCCTCAAGCAACTCGTAAGCTCCTCGCAACATACAGGCGATGTTGGTGCATACTCCGATCACGTATCTTCCAACTGGCTCCAGCTTGAGCATGTCGTAAAAAGACGCAGTACCTTGGACCTCTGCAGCGGTCGAGCCGACCAGTTCGGCGATATGTGCCATGGCCTCATTAGTTACATATCCGTCCTGCTCCTGTGCTAGATGGCAGAGCGGGATCGTGGCAGAGCGAGGATCCGGATATAGGGCAACCAACTCCTCTGCACGACTCAACATTTCATCCGAGAAACGCGCCACCTAACGATCCACCTCTCCCATAACTGGGTCAACCGACGATATAACGGCCACAGCATCTGCCAACATTCCACCGTGCAACATCACGGGAAGACTCTGCAAGTTCACAAACGATGGTCCGCGTATGTGCATCCGAAACGGCCTAGCCGAACCATCCGATACCATGTAGCACCCCAGTTCACCGCGGGGCGATTCGATTGCCACATAGCTCTCCCCTGGCGGGATACGAATACCCTCAGTGAATAGCTTGAAGTGATGAATAAGCGCCTCCATGGACTCGTCAATCCGTGCGCGAGGAGGAGGTGTAACCTTTGGATCCAGCGTACGATACGGTCCGCTGGGCATGCGTTCTAGTATCTGACGCACGATAGAGATCGACTCTCGAATCTCAAACAAGCGCACTGCGTAACGGTCATAGGTGTCACCAACACTTCCGACGATGACATCGAAATCAAGCTGATCGTAGAATAGGTAAGGCATCTCCTTGCGTAAATCCCAAGGAACACCAGACGCGCGAAGAATTGGACCCGAAGCGGACAGGGCAACGGCCTCCTGGGGGCTCATAATCCCTACCCCGACAACCCGCTCACGAAAAATAGGCTGACCAGTGATGAGCTCGTCGTAGTCACTAGTACGAGCCTCAATGGTGTCGATGATGGCGGTCACGTCATCTTCCCAACCATCCGGTAGATCGGCAGCTACCCCTCCAACTCGAATGTAGTTGTTGTTCATCCGGAGGCCGGAGGTCTTCTCGAAGAACGACAGCACCATCTCGCGATCGCGGAACCCGAAAATCATCATCGACGTAGAACCAAGGTCCATCCCGTTGGTCGCTAGCCACATCACATGCGAGGCGATACGATTGAGTTCAGACATGAGCATACGGATCCAAGTTGCACGCTCTGGCAGCTCTATACCGAGCAAGCTCTCGGCGGCAAGGCAAAAGACCAACTCGTTGTTCAATGGAGATAAGTAGTCCATGCGGGTAACGTTCGTAGTACCCTGAAGGTAGGTCAAGTTTTCGGCGGTCTTCTCCATGCCCGTGTGCAGATAGCCAACGACTGGCTTAGAGCGGAGTACGGTCTCGCCCTCTATCTCGAGCATGATACGCAATACTCCGTGGGTAGACGGGTGCTGAGGGCCCATATTGATGATCATGCGACCATCGTCTGAGTCGCCCTCCAGTTCTGCCTCACCCTCGGGGATCCTCAATGTAGCCCCAGTCTCCTTTGCGAGCGCGGCAGCGGTGGTAGCTGATCGCTCACCAAGCTCTTGGGGACCCTCGGAGGTCTCTTGCGCCAATCCGAATCGATTATCTCCATCAGGACGCACGACGGTGTAAATAGAGTTACTCATCGGTTACGCTTCACCTCCTTGAACTGCACCGGCACTCTGCCCACTCCGTAGTCCTTGCGGAGTGGATGACCCTCCCAATCTTCGGGCAAGAGAATGCGGGTAAGGTCAGGATGATTCTCGAAACGAATCCCGAAGAGGTCATAGACCTCCCGTTCCATAGCCTCGGCGCCAGGGTAGAGAGCAAAGATCGATGGGACCACAGGGTTCTGCTCAGGAATCTGTACCCGCAGTCGGAGAATCGCCGGTGGAGCGAACGATCGCAGATTAACGACGAGTTCGAATCGCTCCAGCTTTAGGTCATTCGTCATGGCTCGCGTCTGGTCATTGAGATAGTCAACACAGGTGATATCGGCCAAGTAGATGTAACCCGCCTGGTGACGTGCCTCGACCGTTGAGAGGTAATCAGACCTCTCCAAAATAATCACATCAGACAAGATCCTGGACACCTCCGAGTACCTTGCTGGTCGCTGGCTCGCCGATCATGCGAACCGTTGTTCCCTTCTCTCCAGCGGCACGTCGTCGTACAATATCGCCGGTCTGAATCTGGTGGTGGAGGGTGAGAATCGCGTGCATCAACGTCTCTGGTCCAGGAGGACATCCAGGCGCATAGATGTCAACCGGTACGATCTGATCAACGCCTTGCACGATCGCATAGTTGTTGAACATGCCACCGGTAGACGCGCACACACCCATCGAGATAACCCACTTTGGCTCCATCATCTGATCGTAGACCTGGCGGAGCACCGGAGCCATTTTTTGAGACACGCGTCCGGCCACGATCATGAGATCCGACTGTCGAGGGGAGGCTCGAAAAACCTCCATCCCGAACCGAGCTAGATCGAAGTCAGCCGCTCCGCTGGCCATCATCTCGATGGCGCAGCACGCTAGCCCAAAAGTTGCTGGCCAGACACTCGCCTTGCGAGCCCACTGAACTAACTTCTCCACATTTCCGGTTAGGAAGTTATAACTCAGATCTTCAAGCGGCATCAGCCTCGCCCTCCTCGAACCATCGACGCAGTAAGTTCTCCCAGATCGACACGATGAGCGACTCGGGTATCGACAGAGGCACCTCTCTTTGGACCCCAGCTCAAAGCGCCGTTGGCAACAAGATAAGCGAACGCAATGAACACAACCAGAGCAAACGTCGCGATCTCAATCACTCCGAAAGTACCAAGTGCACCTGCAGCCGCAGCAAACGGGTAGAGAAAAATAATCTCTATGTCAAAGATGATGAATATCATGGCTACGAGGTAAAACCTCACCGGAAACCGTTCCGCCACCTCGGATCGTGGAACAATGCCACACTCGTAGGGCGCAGACTTAGCCCGGTGCGGACGCCGTGGAGCAAAGAGCCCGGAAGCCACAAAGGAACCCGAAGCAAAGAGAGCGCCAAGCACAAGCATGACGACTATTGGAAGGTATTGAGTCACCCTACTCCATTTCTATCGGTACAGTTACAAAGGCTGGCGTGGCCGTCGCTCACGCACACTCCTATCTTGGTACGGTTTCACCCTTGCGCGCAAATCCAGAGGGCAGCTACCTCTTCTAGCGTCAAAAGTCCCGTGTCTTATGCGCATTATGAACTATCACCTATACCCAGTCTACGATAGAGTGTGTGAACAAAACTCTCGAAGGAACAGGAACGGCGGACGTTATAGTCGTGGGAGGCGGCCCAGCGGGGGCTGCTGTAGCCTATTGGCTCGCCATCCGCGGAGTATCGGTAATTTTGGTCGAAAAGAAGCGCTTCCCTCGCGACAAGACCTGCGGTGATGGACTCACCCCACGTGCCGTCGTTCAACTCGAAGCCATGGGTTTACAGTCGATGCTTGATTCTCAACACAAATACCTTGGGATACATGCAATGGCCTTTGGTCGTTCTTACCAGCTGCCTTGGCCGAGCGTTCCAAATTACCCCAACTACGGCTATGTCGTCCGTCGATCCGTCCTCGACCAGGCAGTTCTCGAGCGCGCTAGCGAAGTTGGCGCGCAGGTGCTCTACCACCACGAATCGATAGAGGCAACGACGCGTTCCGGACATATTGAATCGCTAAGAGTACGGGATTTAGGAGCCAACGTAGACCTTTGCCTCACCGCAAAGGTCTACGTCTTCGCGGAGGGCTCCAACGCACGAATCGCTCGCTCACTCGGCGCCCATCGTGACGTTAGTAAGCCACTAGGGCTAGCAATACGTGGCTACTTCCCAACTGACAGATCCAACGAAGACTGGATTGAGTCACATCTGGATCTTCGAGATGAGACTGGTGCCACCATACCTGGCTATGGCTGGATCTTCCCGGCGGGCGACGGTACTGCGAACGTCGGTTTTGGCCTACTATCAAACAGCAAGCGGTGGCGCAAAATGAACACCACACACGCCCTCGAAAGGTTCGTCGCACAGACGCAACCGGAGTGGCACTTCCCCGCCGACGAAGGACTGCGAGGGGCTACCGGCGGCAAGCTACCAATGGGTCTGAGTGTCGAACCCCGATCTGGAGCGAACTTTCTCCTAGTTGGCGACGCCGCAGCGGCGATCAATCCATTCAATGGCGAGGGAATCTCGTATGGTTACGAGACCGGAAGAATGGCGGCGAATGCTATCACACAGAGCCTCGGCACTAACGATCCACGACCTGTGGCCGAATTCAGCGCGACCCTCCAGGCCCGCTATGCAGGTTATTACGCGGCCGGTCGGCTATTTGTGAAGGCGATCTCCAATCCTCTCCTGATGTCGTCTGGAGTGTGGCTCGCGATGCGATCCAAAGCAACTATGTCTCCAGTGGTGTCGATCATGGCGAACCTTATGGCAGGCTCCACGCCAGATCGCATAGAACAGATATATAGCTTCACCCAACGACTGCACGAAAGACAAGCTGTCTAGCTAACGACTCTCTACCACGACCTGGCCATTCCATAGTGCTGGATATGGTCAAGTATCGGCAGGAATTCACACGAGCTGGAACGGCCTAGGCGGCAGTGTTGCTTGCCTCTCATTATGCAGCTTCATGTCTCTTGGCCGATACAACGGCAACCAGCGACTATCACCCGCTAAACCTGCTTCGTTCACCATTCCTCCATCACAGATATTGACCAAACATCAACGCCAACGCAGGAACCGCAGCTGACTTCGTTGCGACATGCGAGGGAAGCATCTCAACGAAGGAGGAAAGACCTATCGGCTCTTAGCCCACAGATCTCGGGCCTCGACAGCGGCTGCAGAGGCGATATCGATTGTCTTGTCAACATCATCAACGGTATGGGCAAGCCCAGGGAACAGAACCTCATAGGGCCCAGGTGCCATTGCTATGCCGCGCTTGAGCATCGCATGAAAGAAGTGGGCATAGATGCCTCGCTCCACCGACGAGACTGCTTCCCGATAGTTCGTCACCGGTTCATCGGCGAAGAAAATACCGAGCAATGACTCAACACGTTGAATCTGCACGGCTAGATCTGCCTCTTCGATCACCTTGGTAAGCCCAAAGGCCAACTGCTCAGCCCGACCAGCCAACATTCGATAGCTTGCAGAGTTCAGTTGCCGAAGCGCGGCCGACCCTGCCGCCGTCGCCAGCGGATTACCCGACAACGTCCCTGCCTGGTAGACAGGACCGGTTGGTGCTAGATATGCCATGATATCCTCAGGTCCCGCGACCGCGCCGACCGGAAGTCCTCCTCCAATAACCTTACCAAAGCACCAAAGGTCGGGTGTGACCCCGAAAAGCGTTGACGCACCACCCTCTGCAATACGGAAGCCGGTGATTACCTCGTCAAAAATTAACAGCGCACCAGCCTCGGTGGCGAGTCTCCGCAGCTCTTGTAAAAAGCCAGCTGACGCTGGTACTAGTCCCATATTGGCAGCCACTGGCTCCACAATAACCGCAGCGACATCCTCGCCAATCTTGGGAAGCTCGTTATAGGGGGCCACGATGGTGTCGAGCACTGCAGCCGGTGTAACGCCCACCGATGCCGGGAGGCCGAGCGACGCAACCCCAGAACCACTCGAAGCTAGCAGAGCATCAGAATGGCCGTGATAACACCCCTCGAACTTGATGATCTTCGATCGGCCAGTCACACCTCGCGCCAGACGGAGGGCGGTCATAGTTGCCTCGGTACCTGAACTTGTCAGGCGCACAAGGTCTATCCCAGGTACCTTCGCTTTGATACGTTCTGCTAGTTCCACCTCGCCAAGCGTCGGCGCCCCAAAGGTAGTACCCTTTCGAGCCGCATCCATCACTGCCGCCAGAACACCGTCGTCTCCGTGCCCATGAATAATCGCCCCATACGACTGGACATAATCTAGATATCGACGACCCTCGATATCGACAACATAGGATCCATGACCCTCTCGGATAAAAAATGGACTCCCACCAACGGAAGTGAATGAACGCACCGGCGAATTGACACCTCCAACTAGCGATGCGCAGGCACGAGAGAATGCAGCTTCATTTCCCATGGAGACCTCGTTGCTCATATCCATCCTGCCGCCTCCTTGGCAAAGTAGGTGAGGACGTTGTCCGCACCGGCTCGGACTATTGCGGTCAACGACTCAATAATCGTCTGCTTTCGGTCTATGAACCCCGCCTGCGATGCTGAAATTATCATCGAATACTCCCCTGATACTTGGTAGGCCGTCAACGGGACTGGGCAGAAAGCTCGAATCTTTGCAAGCACATCGAGATAGTATGAGGCTGGCTTGACCATTACCATATCGGCACCTTCCGCTAGATCCAACTCAACCTCGTGTAACGCCTCACGCTGATTTCGATAGTCCTGTTGATAGGCGCGTCGATCGCCCCCATCGGCAATCTGAACATCGACCGCCTCTCGGAACGGCCCGTAGAGAGCAGAGGCGTATTTGGCAGAGTAGGCCAGAATGCCACACTCCGTTGCGTGCATGTCATCGAGCGCCTCTCTGATCGCGGCGACCTGATGATCCATCATGCCTGAAGGTGCGACCATATCGACACCAGCACTCGCAAGCGATTGAGCAAGTTCCTGATAACGGAGCAAGGTGCGGTCGTTGTCGACTCGTCCCATTGCATCTAGCACGCCACAATGTCCATGCGAGGTGTACTCATCCAGGCACAGATCGCTAAATACAAAGACCGAGTCGCCGAAGGTATCCTTCAACTCGCTAATCGTGCGTTGCAGGATGAAGTCGGATCGACATGCATAGCTGCCATCCTCGTCCTTGTGATCAGTCACTCCAAAGAGGAGGACACTAGAGACACCGCAATCCAGGAGAGCGCGAACCTCCTCGATGGCACTCGCCGTCGAGTGCTGTACAACTCCGGGCATAGATGCGATTGGCACCGGATGACTAATTCCCTCGCGGACGAACATCGGCAGAATAAACTGCTGGCGATGGAGTCGCGTCTCTGCGACAAGGTCTCGCACTTGAGCGGTTGCTCGCAACCGCCGTGGTCGTCGAAAATGTTCCATAACCTCTAGCCTACCCAACTACGAATCAGCTGGCGAGGAGGCGAGCCAGGAAAGCAACTCCGTCAAACCTTGCACCGAATACTCTTGTGCGACATGAATCTGATCGATGCCAACGCCTCGCAGACGATCCGCCGTCACCGGTCCAATAGCTACGGCCCGCTTCGGCTTCACCTCTGGATATTGGGCACGATAACCATCCACGGTTGAGGCAGCAGTGAAGACGGTCACATCCAATGCCGCAGCAAGGTCCGGCGTCACCATCGGCTCTGGGATATGGACCTGATAGGCCTCAACAACGTCCACAGACCAGCCTTTGGCGGTCAGTCCTTCCGGCACGACTTCCCGGGCTACACGAGCTCGAGGGAATAACACTCTGCCGCTTCCTTCAGGAAAGCTCGCCACCAATGATTCCCCAACAAACTCTGTAGGCATGAGATCACAGCCAACTCGATGACGTTCTAACGCTGACCTGGTCCCAGAACCGATACAGGCTATCTTGGTTCCAGCCAACGTCCTCAGATCAGCAATCTCATTCAGTGTCCGCTCAACACCATTCTTTGAGGTAAACACAAGCCAATCGTAACCATCGATCTCCCGCAGTGCGGCTTTCAAAGCTAGCCCTCCGTCAGACGGATCACGAATCTCGATCGCAGGCGCCTGAACGACCGTTGCTCCACAGTCACGTAATCCAACTGCAAGCTCGTCACCAACATCGAAGGGCCTGAGGAGGTGGATACTCCAACCGGCCAACGGAAGCGATCGACGCCAACCCAGGTCGACACCTGCTGTCTTGCCGATAACGATAACCGCCGGAGACGCAATCTCTATATCCGCCAACTGACCGACGGTCGTCCGGAGACAACGTTCCTGAGCCCAGGTGACAGATTCGATCGCGGTGACAGAGGTTGCGGTATCCATACCCGCGTCCACCAGCGCCTTAGCAATAACGCCTCGATGTGCAACGCCCATCAAAACGACGATGGTGAGCCCAGCATTGACCAAGGCTGACCAGTCGTAGTCGAGTGGCGCATCAGCGTGCCGGTGACCGGTGATGACGATATAGCCATCTGCAAGACCTCGGTGCGTTACGGGCACACCAGCAAACATTGGACCCGCTAAGGCAGACGTGATGCCGGGGACGACTTCCACCGCAATATCAGCTCCAAGTAACGCATCAACCTCTTCACCCCCTCGTCCAAAGAGAAACGGATCTCCGCCTTTGAGGCGAACGACAAGCTCATGCGACCGGCTCAAACGGATAAGTTCTCGATTGATTGCATCTTGCGAAAATGAGGTCTTCCCGGGTCGCTTCCCTACATCGACTATCTCAACGTGCTTTGGGATCAGCTGTTTAAGTCGGACATCAACTAAAAAATCTGTTACGACGACATCAGCCTTCCGCAACAGTTCCAAGCCTCTAACGGTGATCAGACCTGGATCTCCAGGTCCCGCCCCTACCAGTGCTACTCGCGCGACCAAGTTCTACTCCGCAGGTTCCGCTACGGAGAGAAGCTCAAGCGCTCCACGCTCTATCAAATTCTTCGCCAGCGAGCGGCCAAGCTCGATCGGCTCATCCCCACTTTGGGCCGCCCGCAGAACTCTTGTTCCGTCACTCTTGGCCACCATGCCATAGAGCATTAGTCCGTCTTCACCTGCTCTCGCAAACCCACCAATCGGAAGACTGCATCCAGTCCCAAACACCTGGAGAAAACTCCGCTCTGCAAGTATCTCCTGCTGAGTGTCGCGATCATTGATCGACGCTAGGAGTCCGAGCATCTCGAAATCGTCCGAACGGCACTCCACCGCAATAGCTCCCTGACCAACTTGAGGCAGCATAACCTCCGGCTCTAGGATCTCCATCACAGGTGGGTGGAGATCTAATCGTTCGAGTGCAGCAGCTGCCACAAAAATGGCATCCATCCGCTGTCCTTTTTTGAGTCTCGTACGAATATTGCCTCGAAGTATCTCAATCTCGACATCCGGACGCAGCGCTAGCAATTGAGCCGCTCGCCGGGTAGAAGATGTTCCCACGTGAGCACCACGAGGGAGATCCTTTAGCAGGGAGCCGACAATCACGTCACGAGGATCCGCGCGTGCGAGCCAAGCAGCGACCTCGAGTCCCCCAACGATAGCACTAGGAAGATCCTTTGCAGAGTGGACCGCCAACCTCACCTGACTATCCAGCAACTTCTGTTGTACCTCTTTAACAAATACTCCCTGACCGCCAATCTCGGCGAGGTTGCGATCAGTTGACCGATCGCCCTCTGTCTCAACTATGACGATCTCCGTTGGTGTGGGTAGGAGCGCGGCAACGAGGTTTGCTTGCCACAGAGCTAACTCCGAACCACGAGTAGCTATTCTTACAGAATCGGACATTTTGGAGGTACAATCACAATCGGAAGATCGTCTTGAAGTCTTCTAGAAACTCCGCAAAACCCTCTGCTCCAGCTCGTTCTCTCAGGGAGGAAGCAGGGTGATGAAGCAACTTATTCACTATCCTATGAGTTAGAAGCTCGAGTTCTTGGGCGACCCTTGGGTCGCTGGAACCCAACCTTTTCAATGACCGACTGAGCTCGCTAACTCGCACCTGTTCAGCCTCTTCATACAAACTTCGGAGCACTGGATTCATGTCCTGCAACCACGCCAACTCACCGAAGTCTGCCAATTCAGATTCGATAATAAGCTCAACAGCATCGACTGCTTCCATGCGTTCCGCAAGCTGATCGGACACGAACTTATTCACATCGTCGAGATCTAGAAGTACCACACCGGCAAGCTCGGCCATGCCTCGATCGATCGTTCGTGGTCTGCAAAGATCTATGATGCGTAACCCAGAGTATCCTTCAAGCATCGAGGCATCAAGAGACATCCTGTCAGAGGAACCAGCCATGACCAGGGTATCGAGTGAAGCAAGCTGACTCGACAAGTCGCTTGTTGGAGCAACTGCAACACCTACCAGCTCTCGAAGCAGGAGCTCGCGGCGCTCCGGTGACGAGGACATGACCGTAACCGTGGCACCTCTATCAACCAGAACTCGTGCTACTTCAGATCCGATCGCCCCCGACCCCACCACACCGACTCGAGGGGAAAATCCTGGGAGATCACTCTCCAGAGACATCGCGAGCAATGCAGCAGCAGACGTGACCGAAACATTTCCAGAGCCAATTAGCGTCTCATTGCGTATACGTTTCCCCACTTCCAGTGCACGTTCAAAATATCTGCCAAGGGAGCCCGAAACAATTTTGCTATCACGAGCAGCCATTAATGCCTGTTTTACCTGCGACAAAATTTCACTCTCGCCAACAATCGTGGACTCCAACCCTCCCGTCACTCTCAAAAGGTGCCGGACTGCGGCCCTTCCGTACATTACACGGGTAACCGGCTGAACTTCTGTTACAGGAAGCTGCAATGCTCGCGCGAGGACTGACGCCACCTCGTCGACTGTTGAATGAAACTGACCTGCCATGACATAGAGCTCAGTACGTGCACAGGTGCATAGCAGCAATGCCTCTTCGATGGAGCCATCTTCGATTAGACCTCGAAGAGCAGAGCGAAGCCCCTCCTCATCAGGTCGAGTGAGCGCAAACCGATCAAACTCGACACCGACATCAGCCTCATTAACACTTAAAAGTATGACAGACATGCACTACCACCGCAACAAAAACATAAACCTTGACCAGTTAAGTGTATCCCGTCGCGTTCTCCAAGCCGAAATGCCAAAACGGAGCCATACTCAGCAATCATCAAAAACGGCCCTCTACTCATCAGCATGTGCTGAGAGCACTTGCGCGCGCTGGGCCGCCGCTTTTACGGCAGCGAGCGTCTGATGACGCAATCCCAACTCTTCAAAAACAGCTATCGCAGCGGCGGTCATTCCACCAGGAGACGTGACCGCCAACCTCAAAGATCGAGGATCAACCCGCTTCGAATCAGCCAACATACCTGCTCCTCGGACCGTGGCACGTGCCAGATCGAGCGAGACAGATGCTGGTATTCCAAGAGTTATTCCGGCCTCCTGCATCGCCTCAATGAGCAGGAAGACATAAGCAGGTCCACTACCAGAAAGCGCACTCACTACATCAAACTGGTTCTCGGCAATCACAAAAACCTCGCCAACGAGCTGAAAGAGCTCCTTGGCACGCGCAATCAAGGCTCCATCGTTCTCATCACCGCAGATAGCCGTCACCCCAGCTGCTATCTCGCAGGCCGTATTAGGCATGGCACGAACGACTTCACATCCAGAAGGTGCCCAAGACTTAAGCTGTTCAAGTCGCACTCCCGCAGCAACCGATATCGCCTTGGCTCCGACTGGGAGACTGGATAACACACCCCTCATGTGGTGCGGCTTTACGGCAAGCAAATAAACCTCGGCTGGCTCAAGCGTGTTGACTGCCGCTCCAGCGGGCAACATCGAGGCTATAGCCTGCGCCTTTGCTGGTGTATGATCGAGAATAGCAATCGAGCGTGGACCGCCTTCAGCACCCCCCATACCAACTGCCAAGGCGCCCCCCATGGCACCCCCGCCGACCACCAGCAAATCATACATACCTACTCCTCGTTACTCACTCATCAAACCCAGCCGAGCTATCGCCAGTAGCCTTCCTCAGTGGGAGCCTGAAGGTAGATTCAAGCACAACTCATGCAGTTGACTAGAACATCCTGTGCGACAATTCGATCCACAACGCTTATCAATCGTTGCGCACTCGCCGCCCATGTGAATGATTCCGCACGACTCGCCGCCCGCTGCGACATTGCGCGATACTGGACGGGGTTAGCTAGCAACGAGTCAATGGCCTGGGCAAATGCCGATGCCTGCCGGTCTTTCACCAAAATACCTGAGCGTCCTGCGTCAACCACGGTCCGCAGTCCACCGGCATCAGTAGCGACTACTGGCGTTCCACACCCCATCGCCTCCAGGGCTACCAGGCCAAATGACTCACTCACAGAAGGCACAATTACGACATCAGCCGCGCGGTAATAGGTCGACAATAGCTCGTGCGACATCGGATCGACCACGGTAACCAATTCGTCCAAGCCATGGCTGCTCACAAGTTCGGAGACACGCTTGAACTCTCGTTCTCCATCCAGACCCGATGGTCCACCAACAATGATCAGTCGAGCACTCCGTCGAGCAAGCAAATGTGCGAGCGTCTCGACCGCCAGCGCCGTACCCTTGAGCGATTGGATGCGGCCGACGTAGAGGACAATAGGGATCCCATCATCGAACCCAATCGCTTCACGAGCAGGACCCGGCGGCCCAGGCGAGAAAAAGGCTCGATCGATGCCAAGGGGCAACTGCACTACCTTCTCCTCGGGAGCCTGGTAGAGGTCGAGAAGCCACTTGGCTTCGTCATCGCCGGACGCCAATACGGCATCGGAACAACCCAGAATCCGGGCCTCTTGATGAATTCGCAAACTCGATCTGTTATCGATCAGAGCGCCAAGTGAATGCTTGGCCTTTTCCAGCGTATGAAAAGTGGTAATCATAGGGATGTCAAGATCGTGCTTAACACGATGCGCCGCAACCCCTGAAAGCCAGTAGTTTGCGTGCACAGCATCGTAACGAATCGGAGAGCGCAGCATGTGTTCAACCACGCGATCCGCAAACTCTGGTATGCCGGTATAGTCCGGGGTGGTTTCGACTCCAGTGTGTTTCTGTACCGGCAACGAATGCAACCAGAGCCCTGATTCGAGTCGCGTAGACTCCACCCGAGTAGTATTGAGGCTCGCAGAAAATATATCACACTCCACCCCAGCACGAGCGAGATGGGTCGTGAGTGCCCTAACGTAAACATTCATGCCACCGTTAACCCCGGACCCGGGCACCGCCACAGGTGAGGCATGGTAGCTAATCACAGCAAGTCTCAAGTTATAACACCCCTGCCGAACCTAGCTAGCATAGCTAGCTTAACCGCAGGAGTGACGAAGTTGTTCCGAGAATGCCAGACGAAGGCAGGCTACGCACCACTCACGGAGTGTTGCTGGTAGCGTCGCACCAATTCACTGCCCAGGCTATCCAAACGCTGATGCAGCTGTCTCCTCAACCCAGAAATTGTTCTCTCACCTTCCTGCAACCGCGCCTGGTAGCTAGCGAGCTGGGAATCGTCAAGCAAATCCAACGAATGGGTCCGATCTCCACCAACCAGCAAGCGGAGATACGCTTCGGCACTTACCATGTCATCTTCCGGGATTTCCACCTCTACGTGGCGCTCGGCAAGCGGAGCCGGATTCGAATGCGGCGTAACTACCGAGACAATAGATTCCGCTCCAGCCGCATGAAGATCAGTAGCAATATCGAGCCTCGTTTGGAGCACTCTTCTAGCATAGGAAACGGAATTTTCGAGCCGGCGGCCAGAATCACGCAACGTCTTGAGAGACTCAATCGGAGCTTCGCCAATGACTAGCTCATCGACTTCTTCCAGCCACTCGTTGATTTGAACCCGAAGGTCCGCCATGCTCACCCCTTTGTCAATATCCACACTCTACTCACCTACCAAGCTTCCTACCCTATCCGGAGGGTAATAACGATAGACAGCCCAGCCAACAACGCCTTTCCTGGGGAACCAGCCCAGCTGACGACTGTCAGTGGAGCGCGAAGGGTTATCGCCCTCCACCCAAACAGAAGATCGCGACCGACGTAACAGTCTCTTTACTATGTCATCGCTCGACCGAGGATCACGCAAAACGATGATCTGCCTGACGGGAATGCCACGCCATTTAGCGACCAGTAATCTGTCACCGGCCAAGAGTGTAGGTTCCATGGAATCTCCCACCACTTCATATCGCTGGAAAAACAACCACGTCGCTGCTAAGGTCGCTGCTAAAAATACAACGGGGGTCGGCAAGTGGCAAGAACGCCCCGCCCTCGCAGAACGTCGAGTAGCGCTCAAGGTTCGATCGAACACTCCCAGCCCTGGTAAGCTACTGGTGTCCAATAACAAAGAGAAAGGACAGCTTATGTTCCTAACAAAAGTGCTCACGTTGGTAGACACACTACGCGCTCCAGCCCAGGCTTCGGCGCATTGTGACTTGCCTTGCGGTGTTTACGATCCCGCACAGGCAAGAATCGAGGCCGAATCCAT
>DAHZQE010000495.1:0-3255 GCA_027409005.1 Ferrimicrobium sp.
ATAGCGAATGACGCGCAAGAACAGGTAGTTCCTGTTCTCCTGGGTATAGGCGCTCACGAATGCTCATGCTCGTAGTATTGGCCGAGGGTCTGACAGTTTTGACTTTGGAATGTAATCGAGGTCGCTCTACCCAGCCCTTACAGACGGGGCTTGCGCTCCGGTTTGGTCAATGCACGACGTATAAGTGCATGTGCAACTATAATATGGTGATGCTAGACAACATGCCAGTCCTATACCTCAGCCACGGAGCCCCTCCCTTGCTAGATGATCCACTCTGGATTAGCGAGTTGAAGGCGTGGCGCAAGCGACTGCCGACGCCACAGGCTATTTTGATGATCTCGGCACACTGGGAGTCGAACCCGATCAGCTTGAGCGCCTCTCGACAGGTGCCGTTGGTCTACGATTTTTGGGGATTCGAGGACCGGTTCTATCAACTTGAATACGCAGCCCCTGGATCACCAGTTCTCGGTGCGTCGGTCGAACAGCTTCTAGCTGAGGCTCATATGTCGGTAGACCACGATGAGACGCGTGGTTTGGATCACGGCGCTTGGGTCCCGCTGATGGTGATGTTCCCTGAGGCGACAGTGCCGGTGATGCAGCTCTCGTTGCCGACACTCAATCCGACACAACTATTTGACCTTGGTAAGGCACTTGCTCCGTTGCGCGACGAAGGAGTCCTAATCATCGGTAGTGGGTTTTTCACACACAACCTCCGTGGAATGCGTTGGGATGCTGGGCCGAACGCGGAACCTCCTTCATGGTCCCGCGAGTTTGATGAATGGGGGGCTCAGGTGCTCGCTGCCGGCGAGATCGATCAGCTACTGAACTTTCAACGAAGTGCCCCTGCAGCCGGGATCGCCCATCCTCGTACTGAGCACTTTGCTCCTCTCTTTGTCACGCTTGGGGCGGGTGGTAGTGACCAGGTAGTCAATGAGGTCGACGGGTTTTGGTTTGGGCTCGCGAAGCGCTCAATTTCGGTAGCTGGCTGAGCGAAAAACTAGAAGAGAGTGGGAATAAAACTCGCGGGTGAAGTAGTTGCAGGATGCAAGCAACTAACGGGTATGCTGTGGTTGCAAATGGATGACCTCCACTGGTCCTTGGGCCTCGATGGAGGTTGACGATGATCTAGTAGATGCATGACGTTGTTTGCCAGGACGACGATTCGCGTGTTGGTGTGGATGCTACGAGTCGAACTGGTGAATGATCACGAAGGAGACATAGATGGCGACAACTGTTGAGGGGAAACCCTCGTTTCGACAGCGTAGTGCTGCGATGAGAGAGCATCCGAGATATAAATGGTTGGTTCTCTCAAATACCACCCTCGGGGTGCTCATGGTGATGATCGACTCCTCGATCGCCCTGATCTCGTTGCCCGAGATCTTCAATGGGATACACCTTGATCCCTTAGCCCCAGGGAATACCTCATACTTCCTCTGGGTATTGATGGGCTACCTGGTTGTTACGGCGGTGATGGTGGTCAACTTCGGCCGCCTGGGTGATATGTTCGGCCGTTCTCGCATGTACAACATGGGCTTTGCAATCTTCACGTTCTTCTCGATCATGCTCTCCATCACCTGGATGCACGGGAGTGCAGGTGCATTGTGGCTGATCGCGATGCGTATCTTCCAGGGACTGGGTGGAGCGCTGTTGTTTGCGAACTCTGCGGCGTTGTTGACCGACGTATTCCCCGCGAACCAGCGTGGACTTGCACTTGGAATCAATAACGTGACGGCTATCGCCGGGTCGTTTATTGGCCTGATCCTAGGTGGGGTCTTGGCACCGATCTCATGGCGGTTGATCTTCTTGGTCTCGGTACCCGTGGGCATCGCTGGTACGATCTGGGCCTACATGGTGCTCCATGATACCGGCATTCGTATAAGGGCTAAGATCGATTGGTTTGGAAACTTCCTATTTGCGGCGGGGCTCATCTCGGTGCTAGTAGGTATCACCTACGGAATCCAGCCCTATGGCAACTCCGCTATGGGATGGTCGAATCCTGGTGTGATCGCAGCGATTGTTGGTGGCCTCGCCACCTTGGGGGTTTTCATATGGCTTGAACTCCGTTTAGACGAACCGATGATCAACGTTCGCCTGTTCAAAATCAGAGCCTTCACCGCAGGAAACCTGGCGAGCCTCTTGGCGTCTCTGGGGCGCGGCGGCATGATGTTCATCCTGATCATCTGGCTCCAGGGGATCTGGCTTCCAACGCATGGATTTAGCTACTCTGAGACCCCGTTATGGGCTGGTATATATCTAGTGCCGTTGACAATAGGGTTCCTAGTGGCTGGCCCTCTATCCGGGTACTTCTCAGACCGTTTCGGTGCACGCCCCTTCGCGACCGGCGGCATGATCATCGCGGCGGCATCCTTCATAGGTCTAATCTTCTTGCCCGTTGATTTCTCGTATGTCGATTTCGCCGCCCTTTTGGCGATTAACGGCTTGGCAATGGGGTTGTTCGCGTCGCCGAACCGCGCCGGGATTATGAACAGCTTGCCGGCGAGCCAGCGTGGCGTAGGTTCTGGCATGAGCGCAACCTTTATGAACTCGGCGATGGTGTTGTCGATCGGTGTCTTCTTCAGCCTCATGATCTTTGGATTGAGAGCACACCTTTCGAGCGCACTCTTGTCAGGTCTAACCAGACAACACGTCCCTGTGGCCGTGGCCAAGCAGGTTGCTGCACTTCCTCCAGTGAGCACGCTATTTGCGGCATTCTTAGGTTACAACCCGATGTCGAAGTTGCTTGGAGCTAAGGTCCTGGGTGCGCTCCCGGCGGCGAATGCTCACTATCTCATCGGTCGAGCTTTCTTCCCGAGCCTGATCTCACCGGCCTTTGGTCATGGACTTTCGGAGGCCTTCACTTTTGCGGCCATTGCGTGTCTAATCGCTGCTGGAGCATCCTGGTTGCGTGGTGGCAAGTACAACGCCACCGACGCTGAGGAGGCCATGGAGCATCTCCATGCCGAGCACGCGATGGAGCACCTCCACGCAGAGCAGACAGCTCATGCTGTAGTTGATCGCAAGGTTGTTGAACCAATAGCCGGTGCTGATGACTCGGTGAATCCCGCAGAGATCGAATCCACGCTAACCGATTGAGTTTCATCTGATTCAGGAGCTACACCAAGAGCCCTCTCAAAGAGGGCTCTTGGTGTATTTTGGGGTAGATGCCGAGGCTGTGTCGACGATCACCAAGAGATCGTCATCCAAAGACGGATACAGCCGTCAATCCACACGGAGTCGTACCGGCGTGGAGCATGT
>DAHZQE010000503.1:0-8476 GCA_027409005.1 Ferrimicrobium sp.
TGCAATGAGAGAGGAACTTTGAGGATGCGGACGATGCGAGAGGCCTTCTTTGACGGCATTGTGGAGTGGATGGCCACCGACGAGAAGGCGATTGTGGTTCTGGCAGATATCTCTGCTGCTGGTCTCAGAGAGGCGAGTCACAGTTTTCCAGGGCGGGTACTTAACGTTGGCATTCGAGAACAGGCTGCAATTGGAGTTGCAGCTGGACTCAGTCTCGAAGGATTCCGTCCCTTGGTGCACACCTATGCCCCCTTCTTGATCGAGCGACCATTCGAGATGATCAAGGATGATCTCTTTCATCAGGGATTGGTGGCGACGCTGGTATCGATTGGCGCATCTTATGACGAGCCTGGTTATGGCCGGACGCACCAGTGCCCTGAGGATGTGGCACTGCTCGATACCCTGGGTCCGTGTACGACCCTGGTCCCAGGTCATGCCGACGAGGTCGCTCCGCTGCTACAGCGGGCGGTATCGCTAGATACTGTCGGCTATCTCAGACTGAGCATCGCGATGAATAGGCGACCTATTCGGAACACAACCGCGACTATGACCAGGGTAGTGACGGGGGAAAATGGGGTTGTGATCGCCGTCGGGCCGATGTTGGATGCGGTGCTAGATGCCACGGAAGGCATGGATGTTACCGTGCTCTATGCCACCACTGTTCGTCCGTTTGACGCTGCAACGTTAAGGGAAGTTGCCGGACCAACGCCTAAGGTGGTGATCGTCGAGCCCTATCTGGCAGGTACCTCTTCCCCTGTGGTGGAGAAGGCGCTCTCTGATCTGCCACACCGCATACTGGCGCTTGGAGTCAACCATCCCGACCTTCATCGTTACGGCAGTTACGAGGACCATGATTTGGCTCAAGGACTCGATCCAGCTGGGATTTCGTCGGCTATTCGCACCTTCCTATGACCGAGATGGGGCTGTCTCTTTTCGGTATTTGATGGAATGCTCTTTCGGCCGCACGCCGACTGGTGAATGCGTTCGGCTCGCCGACGCGCTCACTCGTCACTGAGAGTTGAACCGGGTTGTGTGCTCAGATCATTTGGGTCCGATGGATCCTCGAACGTGACTGTGATCTCCTGCTCGCGACGATAGCGTTGTACTTTGGCGAGCGCTATGATTGCCGTCTTGTCTGCCGCTGTCAGCGGTGGCTGTATCAGGCTCCTTGGCCAGAGCTTTCGGACATGGACGACGTTGACCTCAGCTGCGTAGAGGGTGACGGTTGCGGTGAGTCCGAGCCAGGTGATGAGTCCGAGCACGAGTCCAAAAATCCCGTAGGTGGCCGAGGTGTGTGCGAGTTCATGCCCAATGAGAAAGCCGCCGAGCTGCTCGAGGGCACTCCATGCTATGCCAGCCATCAGTGCTCCCGGGAGAAGGTCCTTCGTCGGTATCGTTTTGGGAGCAAGGAGGCGAAAGCCGGCGACGTAGAGCACCAGGTTCACCAAGATCGTCGCGATGATCAAGAGAATCTTGCTAACTTCGTGACCACCAAGTGTCGCAGTGAAGGTGGCGATCGATGAGGTTACCAGCACGTTGATGGCAAGAATCGCAAGGATGCCAAAGTTGCGAAGTGTCCGCGGTAGAAACCCGGGGCGGTCGGTCATCGGTACATTCCAGACCGTTGCCATCGCCTGCTGCGCGGAGGACGCTATCCCTTGTGAACCCCAGAGGGTCCCGACAATGCCAACGACCAGGGCGATCGGGCTGTTGGCGTTGAGTGCGTGCACTCCGGCCTTCGAACCGAGCTCAGAGCCTATGACTGGAATCTGCGCGAAGACGGTGGTCGAGATGCGGTGAGAGAGAGTTGGATTATGAGCAAAGATGATCCCGGCAACGGTGACTGCGACCAGCAACAGTGGAAATAGGGAGGCAAACCCGTAGTAGGCGATGAGCAGAGCCCAGGTAGAAGCTGAGTCTTGTCCATATTTGCGGATGACAGCGTAGACGAAGGCAAGAGGTCGATGGCGCTGCTGCAGGCCATCGATTCGCCGCATGAACTGCTCGATGTTGGGCATGTCGTTACCATCCTAGAGGTCGAAGTAATTGGGGCGATACTCGATGAGTCGCCAATGGACCCTCAACGCTTCGGTTCGACCTAGACGATCTGCGGCAAAGAAGGAGGTCGCAGTGGGCCGCGATGTGACGGAGCGACACCACCATAAGAGTGTTAGGAACTTCAACCGGTTCTATTGCGCTCTCGACGTCGTTATATCGGTGGTTAACGGCGATGTTGGGTGCTGCGCTCGGCCTTGCGGAGACCGGCTAACTTCCTGCCCCTCACGGGACCGGTAGCTTCGCTGCAGTCAAAGATGATGAGGTGAGGCCTGTGTTATCGGGAGCAGAGCCCAGCTGGTATGCAAGGCCAGCCTCGGGTGGCAACGCTTTTGGCTAGGGAGGAGATTGCTGGATGCCTACTACGCGGATCGAGCGCTTACTTCAGTTTGGGTAGGCTGAAGTTATGGAGTATCGCAATCTTGGTCATACCGGTATCTACGTCAGCGAGCTTTGCCTTGGCGCGATGATGTTTGGCGCATGGGGAGAACCTGATCACGATGTGTCTGTAGCGATCATTCATCGTGCATTGGATGCCGGGATCAATTTTGTCGATACAGCTGATGTCTACTCCCAGGGAGAGTCCGAGATTATTGTTGGGAAAGCTCTTGTAGGACGACGCGATGATGTGGTGTTGGCTACGAAGTTCCATGGTCCGATGGACGTCGCCATGGGGGCACCGGGCGGCGATCCGAACAGGCGGGGGAATTCGCGCCGCTGGGTGGTGCAGGAGGTTGAGAATAGTCTTCGCCGACTGCAGACTGATTGGATCGACCTCTACCAGGTGCACCGTCCGGACGCGGACACTGACGACGAGGAGACACTCTCAGCTCTTACCGATCTCCAGCGCCAGGGCAAGATCCGTGCCTTTGGATCCTCGACGTTTCCAGCGTCCAGGATGGTTGAGGATCAGTGGATAGCTGAGCGGCGGGGCCTTGGCAGGTTCGTGACCGAGCAGCCTCCGTACTCTCTGCTCGACCGCGGTATTGAGCGCGAGGTGCTTCCGGTGGCGGAAAAGTACCATCTTGGTGTCCTTTCCTGGAGTCCGCTTGCTGGCGGATGGCTATCGGGTCGAATTCGTCGTGATCAGGGTGCGCCACAAACTAGGAGAGCACAGATGATGCCGGCGCGCTTTGATCTGTCCGCGCCTGCGAACCAAGCCAAACTCGACGCCGTCGAACGCTTTGCGAACCTCGCAGACGAGGCTGGTCTTTCGCTGGTCCATCTCGCCCTTGCTTTTGTGCTCCAACATCCGGGAGTTACGACTCCGATCATCGGGCCAAGGACAATGGAGCAACTGGAAAGCCAGTTAGGTGCCGTGGATGTTCGGCTGACTACCGATCTGCTAGACCGGATCGATGAGATCGTAGCTCCGGGTCAAACGATTGGGGATGATGGTAACGCCTACGTTACTGAGGCACTCTCAAATCCGTGGTTGCGACGGCGTCGAACCGCTTGAGTTCGGGTTTACCCAAGGTTCTCGTACCTGAAGAGCTATAGTCGTTTGCTGCTGGCTAGCTTGAGGTGAACAGCCTTTGTGCGCGGATGGAGTTTTAGCTGATCTCGAAGTCAGACCAGGTGGTGCAAGACGATTCATCTTGCGCGCCGTTACTCCCGTAATGGGAAGAGGCGAAGACTCCACCATGAAAATCCGTGAGCGGCTGTTTGGAATCCGACTTTGGTCTAGTTGAGCCCAGGGCGATGCTCGCTTGCAAGCTATCAGATGCAGATGGCAACTCCGACTGATATGACCCATCAACTAGAGACGGTGTCGACGCACCTAAGTTGTATGTGCATACTCCACTTCAAGTCAGCCTGACGTCTCCTTCGATGGGTGAGCAGTTTCGAGATCAGCTTCCGCGCGCTTTCTGGGTTACTTGCGCGCATTTTTTTGTGTAGCCGGCTAACTCGATCATCGAAGAAGGTTCGGAAAGTGTCACTGGCGAACCGAGGCTCCAACAGATTTTGGCTAGTAGAACAGGGCTTGTCTGGACTATGGAGAAGGATGGCAATGCCAGGGCAGTGGGGCTGCTTCTTTAATCGGAGCGGTTCATAAAGAGGTTTGTTCACCAAGTGGCGGTTTGTGTTGACGCAGACCCGGGCTTACAGCTTCTTTTACGTTTCGACTTGTGAACTCCTAAGACAGAATCCATACCTTGATGCTTGAAGGTGATGTAGTTGATGATGACAAGCATTTTCGAGACTGACAAGCGTTCTAGGAGTCGTAGGTCTCATCAGGCATCTTGCCTTGCCCTGGTTGGAGATCTACTAATTAGCCAGTCTTGCGTGGATGCACAACTAGAGATGGAGGTATGAATAACCATGGCCCGAAGTTCTTCATTTAGGAGGCTCGCCACTGTAGGCGTTGTGGCGGCGTTAGCAGTAGCGTACTGGGGGGGTGCAGGGTCCCCAACGTTCTCGTCGCAGACGAGTCGCCCACATACTTTTGCGACATCACAGAAAAGTGCTGAGTCGACAAGTTCTACAAACCCAGTTGCAAACCTGACACAACCTTACAATCAGTCCTCTCAGGCAACGCCAACCTCGTCCACGGGAGGTGTTGCACCACTGGCAATCCAGGCTCCTAAGAGTCTCGGAGTGATAGAGGGAACTCAGGTGCAACAGCAGCTCTCGGCGACGGGTGGTGATGGGTCGCTACAGTGGTCGATCAGCAGCAACCCTAGCTGGCTCCAGATCACCCCTAGTGGTCTGCTATACGGCATTCCGACATCCCCCGGTAATGGCCGAGCCACTATTACCGTCACCGATGCGGCTGGGAGGTCGAGTCAGGTAACCTTGCCTGTCTCGGTCGATGTGCCTTCAGGAAACTGGTCCGGATATGTAGATTACTCGCCCAATGGCGTACCCTTTACGCAGGCGAGCGCCCAATTTGTGGTGCCCACGCTCTCCTCCTCGCTCCCACAGTCGTGTGCGAGTGCCGTGTCTGGCGGCATGAGTCTCTCATGTTCGCTGGCAGAGTGGGTCGGTATCGGTGGAACCTCTGGCAACAATACCCTCATTCAGGCTGGCGTCTATGAGATCCCCGATCTCGCGACTGGATCCGTAAAGATCGTCCCATGGGTGGAGAATCTACCATCCCCGTCACAGCCCGTCCCGAATATGAGCGTGGCACCAGGGAACGACATGAAGGTGAGTGTCGACCAAGTGGCTGGGACTGAGTGGAAGGTGACCGTCGAGGATCTCACCACTGGTCAATCGGTGAGTGGCGTGGGTAACTACTACGGGTCTGGCGACAGCGCTGATTTCATAGTTGAGGCGCCGACGACGGCTGCAGGTCAAACCGCCCCGACTCCGTTCTCGAGCCCGATCAAGTTCTTCAATGTCAAGGTGTCGAGTTCGATCCAGAGCGCTGGTCAGGTGATGCTGCCAACCGCCATGGTCCAGTCGGGGAACGTGGCTACCTATCCAGGACGGTTCCATAGCTCCTACAGTGGATTCAAGGTCTACTACGACGACCAACAGGGCTGATGTGAAACTACTCACAAAACGGGACACACTCCGGAGGTGATGCCCAAACTGTGCAGTCACCTCCGGAGCTGCACGTATAACGGGGCACGACGCCGGCTGACTGCATCGGGTCCACCTATGTGTATATTTGCGTGACCGGAAATATGATCGCTTCAGTCGGCTGAGCGAGAGTAATTGAAGCGAGCTTCCGTCTCTTGGCATCGAGTTATCGGTGTGAGCAAAGCCAATTTTTCGCTCCAGACCTCCGCTCGCCTGAAGTGGCGAGTTTTGGGCAAGCTACGACCGCGATCTGAGGGTTAGAAGTTTCCCTGAAGCCTTCCTCCTTTAGCATGGCTTTGTCGAGAGTGAGATCAGCCACCATGATCTTGAGCCTTCGGTTCTCTGCTTCGAGTTCTTTCAAACGCTTGGCATCACTAGCCTTCATTCCACCATAAGTGTTCTTCCATCTATGCCAGCTGGTCTCGGTGAGACATGCGCTCCGAGCTACCTCAGCGATGGTTTTGCCCTCGTTCAACATCCGATCGCCTTCTGCGAGTTTTGCGATGACTTGATCTGGTGTGTGAAACTTGGCCCAACATGAGCTTTCCTCCCATATCTATTTGGTCGGCCCTCTCACATTAGAGGTGAATCAGATAGGGTTTACCATTCCAGTGGCAGTGTTCCAGTAGAGCGCTTTTCAGCGAGTATCGGAGTCGCTCTATCTAGTGCGGCCGATAGAGTGGTGTGAAGGATTAACAGCACCTCAAGCTGGGCTGCTGTCTTTCCATAGCTTTAGACGTCTCCTCAACACGAGAGATCTGCTAGGGAGTTGACGATGAACGGATTGAACTTCACCCTCGAGGACGCGGTTAGCTACTTTGGCGATCGCGAGATTCAAAAGGGCCGAGGTTATCTGAATAAGGTCAAGTTGGAGTCCGTCTCTGAGGACGCCATCGTAGCCCGAGTACAGGGCACCGTTCCTAAGCCGTACCGGACCGTGATTCACTTTGCTAGCAATCGCGTACTGTCGATATGCAGCTGTCCCGTGTCTACTCGATGTAAGCATGGTGCCGCTGCCATGCTCGTCGCGATGAAGGCTCCCAAATCCAAGGTTGGAACCGAGGTTCGTGCGGGTGCACAAGAGTGGTTGGCGGAGCTGCGACGCGCTGTAGCACCAACGCCGGTCGATAGTGCAGGTAGTCCGACTGTTGTAGTTCTCTGGGAGATCTTGCCTGCAGAGGGCTGGTTGCCGCCCCGACTGGTCTGCTTCAAGACTCGCCAACAGCCACAGGGGGCACCGATCGGCAAGCTTGAACCATGGAAGAGTTTTCGCAACGTGTTAAAAGCCCGCCCTACGTTTGTCACCGACGGCGACCTTGAGGCGATCAAGATGCTTTTGCTAGATTCCTCCAAAGTTGGTGACTACCAGCTCGACTATTTCAGCCTTGAGGGAGCCTACGCATTCAAGGTTTTAGAGATGCTGGCAGAGACCGGTCGTCTCATTGGCCGCCGGGATGACGGAGTTGTACCGTTGCGCTTTGCAGGGCCCCGCGAGGGCTCCCTCAGATGGAGAGTACTGAGAAGTGGTGAGCAGATTCCCGTGCTCGATGTTGGTTTGGCTGACGCCTGGTGCCTGCCAACTAGCGAAGCGATTCTTTATGTTGATGCGGTCGCTGGAGCGATTGGTCATGTGATCACCGAGCAGTCCAAAGATCTGGTAGTTGCCATTTTGAAGGCTCCAGCGCTAAACCCGCTTGAAGCCAAGAGAGCGAAGGAGCTGCTCAAGAGCTCTGGTCAGCCGATCGCTCTCCCGAGTGAGGCTCCTACGAAGAGTTTACCGAAGGTGAAGGTGCCACTTGTGCCTGCACTTATCGTCTCGAGCCTGGCGGTACCGCTCCATGGCGGCACCTGGAATCTACGAACCAGCGACGGTTTCATCGATTTTGCTCGTGCTGAGTTTCGTTATGGAGACATCGTGCTCGAGGTGGATGATGAGTCCGAGCTAATCGAGACCAATGGCCAAGGAACGGTCCACCTAGTCAGAGATAAGAGGGCGGAGAAAAAGGCACTACGAGAACTTGCCAAGATTGAGCTCGTGGAGTTGAGCCCGCCGGAGGTCAAGTCTCTAGGCAATCAAGTTGCACGAGTTGCTTTTGGACACCCTAACTCGTGGCATTGGGAGAAGTTCATGAACGACACGGTTCATGAACTTGAAAGCAAGGGCTGGAAGCTCGAGATCGACCCAGAGTTTCGTTACTATCACACGACGGTTTCTAGCTGGCATGTCGATATCGAGACCAGTCAAGAGGGTTGGCTCGATCTTGAGCTTGGCATCACCGTCGACGATGAACGAATCGATCTTGGCAAACTACTCGTTGATCTGTTCGCACGGGACCCTAGGTGGCTGGCTCCTGGTGGCCTTTCGATGATCGCCGATGACGAGATGATCTTTTTGAAGCAGCCAGGTTCTCCCAGGGTTGGAGTGGAGGCACGGCGACTGAAGCACATTGTGGGAACGTTGATCGACCTATTCTCACGACGATCAGACGACTTACGACTATCGGCCTTCGATGCGGGCCGAGTGAAAGAACTCATTGGCGATAGTCAATGGGATACGACCGGACTTGATAAGGTCCGGGACCTTGCCAGCTCCCAACTGGCCGGCGACGGTCCAGCGCTGGTAGAACCCCCGAAGGGGCTGAAGGCTACGTTGCGCCAATACCAGCTAGAGGGCTTGTCGTGGCTCCAATTTCTCAAGGAGCATGATCTTGGTGGGATCTTGGCAGATGATATGGGACTTGGCAAGACGTTGCAGACGCTCGCGCATATTCTCATCGAGAAGGAGGCAGGTCGGTTGCAGTCACCTGTTCTTGTGGTGCTCCCAACCAGCCTGGTCAACACGTGGCAAGATGAGGATTCGCGCTTTACACCTGACCTGAAGGTACTCACCCTC
>DAHZQE010000504.1:0-4855 GCA_027409005.1 Ferrimicrobium sp.
CAAGCAGCATTCATTGGGCACGGGTGGAGGGTTGATGAGATCAAAGTCGGCGAGGCCGAGGGCATTTATCAGACCGATGGAGGCGTGCGAGAGGGTGTAGGCTGAGAGCAGCAAGGCCAAAAGGCCGACCAGGAGGAAGAGGATGTGATAGGCAAGGCTGTTCTTAGGTCTTTTGGCTTCGAAGGATGGGTCCGTACTCGTAGAATTGCGTCGGCCAGTCCTGGGTGCAGTCACGGGCTCGCTATTGAGCAGAGCCCGCCGCTCATCGGTATCGCTGCCATCCGAGTCGCTACTGTCATCCTCGTCATCCTCGTCGTCGGAATCCTCCGGCGCCGCCATCAGCCCACGCCGGATAGCCCACAGGATGGCCAAGATGTAGAGAGCGAAGATCACGACCAGACAAACCCCCAGAGCCAAAACGTTGATGTGCACATGCTGCGAGACCAGCATCAACACTACCGCCGGGATGGTGATGCTCGCCAACGCCGCCACGTACAGCTTGGAGCTGCGCACGTACTGCGCGTCATCGGTTCCCGGCTTGTAGAAGAGCAGACCGAGCGAGAAGGCCCCGAGGATGTTCGAGATGCAGGATCCGATGATGTTGCCGGTGGCCAAGGCTGGTCGGCGCTGCGCTAAGGCTGCCACGACTACTGCGAGTTCCTTTTCCTTCAGGTGAGCACTGACCTCAGCAAGACAGATCTGGGACGACTGACCTCCCACTCTGCGCCAGCGGTGAGGAGGGCTATCACGCTCTCTGGTATGCCGGTTCTCTTGGCAACATTGACAGTATGGTCGATGAACTTGTCGCAGCCATATTCGAGGACGAAAACGGCGCAGATGAAGGCGGCGATGTTGTATGCGATATCATTGGCGCTCACCATGATGGACTTCCAAAGATATAGACGGCTGCTAGCCCGTGTAAAGTATCGCCTCGAGGTTCCGTTGCCTACATCCTCGCTATGCGAGAGCGAAAGTGGACTTGGAAAGGTTGCAGGCTGATATGTCACCATGCGTACTCACCAGACCGCACGTAATCGTGGGCACATCTCGCCCCTCCTTGCCCTTTTGCCCTCAGCTGGAGACCGACACGAGTACATGTCTCTGTGCCATGGAATGGTTCGCCCTCGCTATCATCCTGCTCATCAGCTTCCTAGTCCTGGTCCTCGCCTTCTTCGCCCTCTCCTCTTGCCTGGGCGATGAATTTCGAGCCGCCTTTTCCGGCCATCGGCGGCAAATAGTACCCACCACTTACGGACTGCAGTATGCCCGCCTGATGGGCACTGTCAGCGACCCGAATACCATGGACGGTATAGAGCTGGACGATCATCCTGTCCGCGGTCGACGATCCCACTTCGATCGCGATGCGTGAACGCCTCCATTCCTGGACGGAGGGTCAAAATTCGACATCCTTTCTCGTGAGCCCACTGCCACCCTGGCTCTGCGCTTCCTGGTCACCCTCCAAAGGTGGCAGCGAGAAAGGCTTGATGACAAATTTTCGCCGGCTGACCGTAAATGCGAGGTCCTGGCCCATGCTCTCGTTCACGCCCGCGCCGCCCTCGCCTCTTTCGGTGCTGATGGGCAGCTTGTGCACGTTGACCAACCCTTGCGGTTGTTCTTCGCTCCCACGGGCTCCGCCACTCTCTGCCAGACTGTTGGAAGCGTCCATCAGGTGCGGGAACGGCGTCAGCTCCAACACGCCGGAGCTGATATGTTCGGCCCAGCGGACCAGGGCGCTGTTTCGTGGATGCAGCTCCAAGGGCAGTGTGAGCAGGGCGGTCAGGCGCGTTGAGTGTTGGGCCAATAGGCATCGAAGGCTGTGCAGGAAGCGGAGGAAGTTCTCAGGTCGCTCCGCGGCCGGAGGGTAGAGTGCAGGGCTCAGAACGGTCGGGATGACGAGGCGATGGATGGAATTCGATGGATTCGAATCCAGTGATTGCGTGAGAGAGGTAATGATGGCATCGAAAGGGTTCGAAGACGGCCTGATGGGGATGGCATTGATCTTGGCGCTTGATGGGATTGTCATGCGCTTGGAGAGATCAAAGAAGTGACAGAAAGGGATGTCTTGTGATGGATTCTTGGGCGCAGAGCCGCTACGATCAGGCAGTGCTGGACTTACCGTTAGCTGCGGCATACAATGCAGCCTTGGCAACACGCACCTCTTTCCCCTGCGTTACCGAGTCTCTCGTACCGCCACGCGATCTTCATCTTCTCATTCTCGCTAGAAGCAGTCGCTTTTCTGCTACCATGCTCTTCGGCTACGGCTGGTAGATCTCTGATCCAACCCTCTCCGACGCCAACAACATGTACAATGTGATTGTGGCAAATGCCTTCTGCGGCATAGTATCTGAGCAAAGCGCCAGCGAAGTCCGTCGTCCCGCTCTCTTCTATGAGTAGACTCGAGCCAAGTGGCAGCCCGCCGTGGCCGCCCAGTTGGTCATCGAGTGAAAGTGTCCCCGTCGAGGTGACGGGATGGGAAGTCAGTGGCGAGGGGCGGATTCCAGTTGCGTTTTGAACGTCTGCACCATCCACGTCCGACGGCGTCGACGGCGCTCTGCCTATCGCGACATTGCGCTTCCTGAACGCCATCAGATTGCCTGTTTTGAAGGCGATTGCATTCGTGCCGTCAGTGCCAAAGTTTGTCTCGAAAAGGCTGCCCCGTAGCGAACAACCCCCGGAAAAGTTCTACTCCGTAGGCACGATATCAGGGAGAGCCTATGTCGGCCCCTGAATCGCTCAATAACTGCAAAGCCACCCACAGACACCAAAGATGATACTGCGACTGACAATCCAATGTATGGCCCTTGCCACCGTCGCTCTCGCCCATGGCGACGGCGGCGGGCACGACCAACAACCGCTCGTTCCCGCCGACGCCGACTGGGCCACCCGCCACATGGCTGAGGAACACCACATCACCACCTTCGACGCCGGCTCTTTCTTCAATCTTCACGACTACGACAGCAGTAATGAATGGACCCATGACGACTTGCTGAAGACGTACGGCCTCTTAGACGAGAGTACCTCTCAGATTCCGCGCGAGCAGAAAGACAAAGCGATCCGGGAAGTAATCGCTCTATTCGACCAGGACCGGTCTGGCACGGTTTCGTTCGCCGAATTCACGGTCGGAGACGCGCATGGGAAGAAGTTGCCAGACTTGGGCTTCGGACCCGGCCACCATGGCGACGATGAGTACGAGTACGAGATCCATCATTTCGAGAAGTTTCATGGCGAGGATGCGAAGCTGGAGGATCTGACGCACCCGGAAGATATTGAGCATTTTCGGAAGCATGAAGAGATGGAGCAGGCCCAGGAAAGGCAGGAGCAGATGGATAGAGAGTCAATCGTTGAGGCGAATATTCCTGCAAAGTTTCGGAGAGGGTGAGGAGACCGTATTGGATGTCGGGATTGACGATTTGCTAGAGAGAGCGAAGGAGGGCGTCAGGCCGGAAGAACTACGATTCCCGCGGGCGGGTTGGTATATCGCGGCTTCCATGCTGGCATGGACCGCGTTCTGGGAGCTCACGGCGAGGAATCATGAGGATCCTTATTCCCAGGTGCTGGCGAGGCTGGTGGTGTTTGTGGCGGTATGGGTGGCGACTTCGGTATGAGACGAGGCAGCGATGCTACAATGACACGGGACGCGGATCGCTGTGTCAACTAGGCTCCGATTTCGAAATGTGTATATCTATCACACAATGCATAACGCCTGGAGCGTAGCTCTTCAGACGATTGACCTGATCGATCGTCACGCGTCTCCTTAAATGACCTGGCCCGCCTTTTCGGACGGTAGACTCGTCTACGAGTTGCTGCAACTCGCTTCGAACTCGCTCCGCCTTGGCCTCTATCTCTGCGACAGCGAAATTCTCATGGACATGTACCCAACCGTCGTGCCTGTCGTCCAGCACGTTCATTGCGGTCCTCCAGCTTCCTTCAGAAGAAGGCAGTAGACCGCAATTGACGTGCCTAATTGGCGGTAGCGACTGCCTCATGCTATCAACTCTCTGGCTTGCCCTCGTGTTATTCTCGTCGAAGACAAAGAGCCTCACACCCGAGCCGTCCATACGAGGATCTTCGTCGTCCCTTCCAACAGGCGTCACTTTCCACCCATTTCTTTCGCTCCCTCTCCTTGCGCCCTCAACGCTCCACCCGTTCAGCTCCCACCCAAGCACTACATCCACACCGGCCTTCAGATACGAGAATGCAAAATACCCGATCCCCACATACAAATCCACAGCGCAACATCCCATACTCTGCCTTTTCCCTTCCTCAACTGCGGTGACCACAGAAGTCAGGGTCAACAACCTCGCCTTCTCGCTGACATTGCCACGACTGAACATCGTCCATCGTGGCGCCCAGGTTTGGTAGATGCCGTTTTGCTTGGCAGTCACCCAGTGTGCCGCGTCGAAGTCATCCAGCGTAGGTGGCGAGGAAGCAGTAGATGGTCCGAAGTCACCATAGAGAGGTGCGAAATGTACAGGCGCTCGTAAGATATTCTGCTCGACCACGCCATCCCGGTCGGAGGTCAAGGGTATTGGTCGGGTTGTGGCGACGTGGGTTGTCTTGAGGTGTTGGCAAATGATGCGATACAAGTCTCGCAAGTTGTCGTCCTGGACACTATGCGCTCCGGGGAAGCCAATGTCGGACGCGAAAGCGTTGGATGAAAGGATGACGAGATCGCCATAGACCGTGTATGATCTTTGGAGCTTCTTCAACAAAGCGGTGTCATCTGACGTCGGAGGACCAGGTTGCTTTGCGAGCCATTGCGCGATAGCACGATCCATCGATGCAGTTTAAAATTTAGAAAAAAAAAATAAACCGCCGCATCTCATGCAAGTGTTGCTGATAGGATTGAGGCTAC
>DAHZQE010000508.1:0-4437 GCA_027409005.1 Ferrimicrobium sp.
TCCTCCGCCTGAGTACTTCGAGATCATGAGCATGCTATGCGATGCAGTGACAGGTGAGACATCTGTTTTTCCGGATCAGACATACATCCCGTGACAAAGAAAAGGCCACTTCGGGCCATCACACTTGACTCGACGCCGGCCAGGCGTGCTTTTCCGGAAGCTCAAGAAGGTCTACGCTGAAGCTATGCTCAACCGCAGGCTATGCAGGGACCAAGAAGGCAGGCTGGGTTTGGTGCCTAGCTTTGCGAAAGTGGACGATCTGATTGCGATCTTTCCGGGCTCCAGTATACCTTTCTTACTTCGGAAGCGGCGATGTATGGACTATGCTGTGGTCGGCGGGTGTTACTTCCATCACCTCATGGACGAGGAGTGGTTCCGAACTGTCGAGCAGCCTAAGGTGGAGATCAGACTGGTTTGATGGCATCGATCTCCTTCTGGCGCATCATCACGCCCGGGGTCCTCTCTTGATTTGCGACCCCACAATTCCAGTTGCTGCCCTGGACATGTTCGAGCAAATATTTGCTCATGCGATCGAGCCTGTACGGCTTCGACCAGAAACGGGTGGACCTTTCTCTAGCGCTGGAAGAAAGAGACATCCGTCGCGCAGCTCGATTGTCAACCTTTGGAGCGGCGAGATCAACCTTTTCTCAGCTGTCAAGCAATTACCTTGCAAAGATAGCAGCTTCTCTCATGAGTCTTCCCGCTGAGTTTCGTCTGCAAATCATTGTGGAAATCGTGGATAATCCCAAATGGTCTCCGAACGATAGTCTGAGAACTCGCAAAGCCCTGCAATGCACTTGCCGCCTGCTACAGACAGAGGTCCACGACCGGTTCTACAGCACATACACCGCACACAGCCTCAAAGCGCTGCTTGAGAGGATGGACGCCTAACCGGTCACGACTCCTATGATCAAGAGACTCAACCTCTACGAGGTGTGCTCTGTGCTTGGTGGCGACGAGGACCCCATCTCTCGCATCAGACAAACCCGATATTCTACGACGTGGATCAGATTCCAGCCAGGCTGGTGCGGAATAAACGTACCACGCGCAAGGCTGCAGCCTGAATTCCAGCAATTGGCGCGGCTGGTTGGACTGAGACACCTCCATCTGCGCATCGGTCGCTTGTCCACGCGATACAGCGAGGAAGGCAGCAGGCACGACGTACTGAAGGCTCTGTGCGATGCCCTTGGAGCCCTTACTAGCTTGGAAACACTTCTAGTGTTGGGACTGGACGTCCAGAGCTTGATCCGGCTGTTCCAGATTGGTGGCAGCGACACATGGCCTGGAAAGTGTCTCTTATGAGAACCGGAGGAACCTGGAGTGAGGTAGATGGAGATCTGCGGTTATCTGAGACACAAGCGGACTTTGAGGCGTGAGCGGATGCCGTGATGTGGAATCGCACTTACCGCAAAGCAGGCAATGCGGTTGGATCTCGTGTCTACCAGACACCTTAGATAGTGATTTCGGGAGTCCAATGATCTTGCAAAGATCGAGGTTGCTATTCACGTACTGTGCCACGCTTTTCAAGAACCCTCAATGCTAACTCTGAGTGGCTAGGGCTAGGGCTGTGAACATCGTGTCACAGTCGCTCCTTCCGCATCTGAAAATGGAAGGCACGCGCTTTGTCAAGCTAGTCAAAAGAAGCTAGTCACAAGAAGCTTGGCGCACAGGCACCAGCCAGATCTGCGAGCATGAACATGAATCACGGAATGCGCAACCACTGCTCAACCAGCGCACCAACAAAGGCAATGGCGGAGACAAGGTCGGCAGGCTTCAGCATACTCCTGTCGCAGTACGAATGTCTACGATCGCTCTGCAGCAACCTCTCGACCATCGACATGCTCAACATCGGAGTCACCTGTCGCGAGCATTATGCCTACATGTATGCATCTGGAAACACGACATCGAACCTTCTTTTCGAAGCCCACTGCAGTGGCAGTAGAATCCGGAATCAAATCCAGGTCTCCGGTTACAAGCCCGAAGTCGTCCGCGGTCGGTGTGAAGGGGGCGACGCACTACCGTGCGACAAGTGCCTGGTCAACTTCTGCAACGTAAGTGCGAACGACATCGTTCAAGGTTGACGAGTCATTTGCTGATCACGTATGCCAGCAATGCCGGTTCCACCTTGACTACAGCGAATCGGACAGGGAGAAGCGCCTGGACATTGAGCTTGATCTGACGGATCAGGTGTTCTTCAGTGGCGAGATGCGCCACGATACTCCTATTCCCATGAAGCGTGCATGTGAGTTGCTGCAGGATCTCGGCACTGTTTGAGACTGTGGCGATTGCCATGCACTTCTTGCGCCATCCGTCAATGAATCTGACATCTGCAAATGTGAAACCTACGACAACCTCGTAGGCAACCGCTGGCTTTGCATTCCCTGCTTCTTCGAGAAGGAGGTCGAAGCCTGGGAAGGGAGGGGCATCAAGTTCGTGCGAGCCGGGGCGCAGAAGGGCGGTCGTCGTCGCGCTGGTGAAATTGACGGCATTACGGTAAGTTCAGGCTGTGTGCAACTGCGCAGAGCCGTTACTGATGCTCAATCCAGCGGTGCGGTACATGGCCCCGTGGCAAACCTGCCCTAAAGCAGTCAAGCCAGTGCTGCCGCACCTGCCGGCGAGCAAGGGGCTGGGTGCTGGCCGTGAACAGAGATCCGACGTATCCACGTTTACTAGCGCAGCTCGGCGGCACGAAGTTCGATACGAGCGGTCCACCAGGCTTGCAATAAGGTGGCTGGCGACGTAAGGAGATCGAGAGGGAGCACGGCCCTGCCACGGCTCAGTGGGAGAGAATTGCTCTTGCGAATGAAATGAACGGCAGTCTCGTTCCGTTGGCCGCTACTAAGCAAGAAAAGAACCCATCCCTCAATTGCACCACGCTCAAGGTATCAAAGCCTTGCAGATACTCACTGCCACCTAGCCAGCCCCACCCACACTCAACGGCGTCCCACCACCCGCCGCACCATCCATAGCACCAGTCTCCGCTCTCCTCCGACTTCCCTTCCTCTTCACACTTCTACTTGCAGAAACAGCCGGCATTCCGTCCTGCGCAATACCTTCCGGCGGCAGTCCCGATCCATTGACGTCCATATCTTCATCCTCGACCTCTCCTTCATCTGCTTCCACATTCTCATCCGCCATCTCCTCGTCTACTGGTGGCATGGCTTGTCCTGCGTGTGCGCCTGAACTCGCTTCGGCCCATATCCGGCATTCGTCCAGCTCGTTGACGTCTTGGGGTCGTGATCGAAGCCATTTCATTCGCGGTCCGGTCTTCGCAAACTCGCTGACGCGGAAACCGTAGATCCGAGGCTCGTATATGTTCCCCTGTCCCAGGCCAGGCGCAAGATTCCGGGGTGCGATGCCATTGATGTTCTCAGGTTGTGGAGGTAAAGGCGCAGCTGCAGATGAAGAATTCGTTGCGTTCGCCAGTGGCGGAGGAGGCGGAGCCGGTTGTCCAGTCCCTGAAGACGAAAGCGATGATCGCGAATCTTTCGCAGCAGTCGGCGAAGCATTGTCGTTCGTTGAAGGCTGATGCGTAGGCGTCTTATGCGTGCCCGCCACCTCCAGCTCTGGAAAAGTCATGAAGAACAAACATCCAAACGTCGTGCCGAAGAAAGCTCCGTCGACGGTCTGGAACCGACTATTAGGCGGCGAATACACATCCAAGCAACTCGGACAGAAGAGCTTAACCGTCTCCTGTCCCGGAATATCGCTCAAGCCCACCGGCAGCACCTTCGTTCCATGGCAATGCACCCGTGGACAGTGCCCAAAGTGACCCAACTCATACTTCTCCGCCATCTGCTGGATGCCCGGTCTGCTCGTTATGAACCTCTGATGAATCAGCCCGTAGAGCATCTCCGCCGAACTCTCAATCACACTCAAATCACTCGCCATCCTCATATGTCTCCTCTCCGCCGCCGCCTGCTGCCGTCTATACCCCCTCTCCTCCTCATTCTCCTCCCCAATATCATCCTCATCCTCCTCGTCTTCTTCCTCATCCTCGTCTTCCTCCTCGTCACTCGCGTCTTCCGGCTCGACATCTAGAATCATTTCCAACGCTTCTTTGTACATGGGTACTTGACTCATGAGGCCCGTGAGATTGAAATCATCTTCGATAAACTCTTCGCTCACTTCGGCAAAGTATTCGTGGCCCACGAGGCTGCAGAAAGCACTGATCCAGCTCTCGGGGGCTTGCGAGGAGGAGGACATTTCGGAGAGAGCGACGGCGTCGTCCAGCACCAGAGCTTTCTCGAAAGCGGCGCTGAGGGAGCGCGTGCGGGTGTGAGTGAGGGGGTAGGGCGGCGGACGGGTTTCTGCAATGGGCAGAGGGTCGAGATGAGGCTCTGCCGCGGCGTCGTGATCCGAGGCTCCTTCCGCCGCTATCTCGTCGATGTACTGCTGCTGCTCCTGCGTCGTCGTCTTGGTGTGCTGGGCTTCGGC
>DAHZQE010000520.1:0-5085 GCA_027409005.1 Ferrimicrobium sp.
AAATGTCGATGCCGAGATCATCGAGATCTTGCGCGGGTTCGCCCTCGCCAATCCTCGCCAAGGCGACAGAAAGGCCTACCTGGCTGCCCAGACTTCGAGGTCTAACAATTCCCATGCAGTTTTGGTGTCCGCCACCGTGCAGTTATTTGGCCGCGTCTATGCAATATTGCATGGCCGCTAACATCGCCTGCCTTCTACACTACCTACATTACTAAATCTATCGGTAAAGCGCCGTTGTCAGTTCCAGGCCACCGCATTGACCAATTAATTCGATCAAGGCCGCAGAGAGCGACCCACTGTAGCTCACATGCGACAGCGTCCTTTTGCCGAGAATCCGGATAGTACTTGCAACGGCGACTATGCATTAGAATGAACCAGGTATAGTCGCGCTCGGCTAGGACGGAGATGGGGCGTTGTCCACTATTGATGACCTAGCGATTTGCTACTGGTACTTTTGCCCGGGTTCACCAAGCCAGACGATCGGGATATGGACCTCGACAGAGGAGGTAGAAGACGTGGTGGCTATACACGAGGCGAGCTGTCGATACGGCCACGTAATACTATCTGGTCCGCGCTTCGGTCCATCCCGGCGATCAAGGTCTGTGGTCCGCATTCGTCCTTCTTCCCCCAAACCGATGGGGCAACGGCGCGTGTCATGACGAGCGGATGTTGTCACACCCCAACTCCTTGGCTTCACACATGCGAGTCGGTTGGTCAACTCACACGTCCATCTGGAGGGGTGACCCCACCAAGATGCGAGATCTGCGATACCCCGCGACGTGCTCCCCTCTCATGCCCATCAAAGCTGGTATGTGAAAATTAAGAGGTCAGCCAGCCAAGGTAATCCTTGAAAGCAATCGACCTAATTGGCCCCACAACACCACCCTATGACCCGGCACCGACCTCATAATCTCCTCGCGTCCAGCGAACCACTATGATCTGTTGCCGTGTTAGACGCCGACAGAACCTTGCAGATCGTCCTCGAACTCTCTGGAACGTTCGTTTTCGGGCTCAACGGAGCCCTGACAGCCATGGAGGCCGAAAACCTGGATCTAGTGGGTGTTGTCGTACTCGCAGTTCTTACCGCGTTAGGCGGTGGGATAGTCCGCGACGTGCTCATTGGATTTTTACCCCCATCAGCACTGCGAGACTGGCGCTACTTGACGGTTGCAGGAGGGGCAGGCGTAATCGCGTTTGTTGCCCGTAGGCTGTGGGTCCGGGTTCGTGTCCGGCGCTTAATGACCGTATTCGACGCTGCGGGCCTTGCCCTGTTCTGTGTCACCGGCACCACTGTTGCCTTCGCCTCGCATCTAGGTCCCTTCCAATCCGCGGTACTTGGCACGATCACTGCAGTTGGAGGTGGCACTATCCGTGACGTGGTCATCAGGAGAGTACCAACCGTACTCTCTAGCGGACTCTACGCAGTGCCAGCCGCTTGTGGCGCAGCCCTGACAGCACTGGCCCTCGATTTTCATTTCTATGACGGATATCTCGCAGTTACAGCGGCGTTGCTGTGCTTCGCCATTCGAATGATTGGAGTTACGTTCAACCTCAATCTTCCTACCTCGCATCCGCACTCTTGAAACTCAACCAATCCATCCCATGCATGACAATAGGGTGGGTATTGAATATAGAAATTCGACCAGCAACATATGAATTGGCGGAATCTACGACAGGAGATCTAACAATTCGACATTAATTCCTTACCTAGACGGTGACCGCGACATCTACGCACGCAGATCCCTGCAGGGAAAGTGCCTTGATTCATAACCCACCGCCCTCGCCCGTTGTTAGCGATAGCAAAGCTGGCTGCGTCTACATATCAATGTATTGCATGCACATGTTATGACGGTTTTGTTTGTTGTTCCTTGATGTACCGTTATGAGGTTAACTGCGGAGCAAGTCCCCGGTACTTATATGACAGTCCGGACTGTTGGTCAAGGCGCTGTAGGTGCCAGGCGGAATTGCTGCCAGCGAGAGAACAGCGTCAGAAAGCGGGTGATGCGCGGGATGCACCGACAATACCCGGCACAAACAGTCAGGAACAATCCCAATCCCCTACTCTCTCCTGCGGCCATCCCAGTGCTGGATCGATGGGTCTTACGGGATAACTGCCCCTTACCCGATACACTGGGGGGTATGCATGAATCAGACCACGCGGCTTCGTCTCTTGTTGAAACACGTCGACATATCATCGTGATAGGTGGTGTAGCTGGTGGAATGTCGGCAGCCACGAGGTTGAGGCGCCTTGACGCACGGGCCATAATAACCGTAATAGAACGCTCTGGGCACGTATCGTATGCAAACTGTGGACTCCCCTACTTCGTAGGTTCGATCATCAAGGACGAAGAGGATCTGCTTCTACAGACGCCAGAACGCCTTCATGCGCGCTTTCGCCTGGACGTACGCGTCAATACGGAGGTCACTGAGATCGACCGCGAGCGCCACCAGGTACACATACGTCCGACTACCGGCGGTACAGTTGAAGTTCTCGAGTATGACAAACTCGTACTCAGCCCAGGCGCAATGCCACTTCGTCCCGATATTCCTGGGTCTGAGCGCATGAGAGTACTGCGTTCGGTCGAGGACGCGGCACTTATCGTCAACGATATCGCTCGAATACCACGTACAGCTGTCGTTGTGGGTGCCGGTTTTGTCGGTTTGGAGGCCGCCGAGAACTTGGCTCGTCGTCAGATGGTGGTCACGGTGGTTGAGGCCGGGGTCCAGGTACTCCCTGCACTCGATCCAGAGCTTGCGATTCTGGTCGAAGAGGAGCTCGTTCGGAATGGCATATCCGTAGTCACAGGAGCTTCGGTGACAGAAGTGCACGAATGGGGTGTCATCCTGACTGACGGTCGCATGATAGAAGGCGAGCTCGTCGTAGCTTCCGTTGGAGTCAGGCCCGACACCACGCTTGCACGTTCTGCCAATCTCGCACTCGGCCCCCACGGAGGCATAGCGGTCGATGAGGCGAATAAAACAAGCGATCCTGACATCTATGCCGTTGGGGATGTGGTCGAGAAGCCCGATTTCATCGGAGACACAACCTCTCTGGTCCCACTCGCGAACGTCGCCAATCGTCAGGGGCGTCGAGTAGCAGACCACATCTGTGGCTTGCCTTCTCGAACCTCCCCATCAATCGGCACCGCCATCGTACGGGTTTTCAACTGTGTCGCTGCCACAACGGGTTGGAATGAACGCCGATTACGCGCCATTGGGCGACCCTATCGGGTTGTTCGTGCGCACCCAATGAATCACGCAGGCTATTATCCGGGGGCAGAATCGATGTCTCTCAAGCTTCTCTTCGACCCAAATGATGGCCTGATTCTGGGTGCACAAGTAGTTGGGGGTGCGGGCGTCGATAAACGCATCGATATCCTGGCAACGGCGATGTCAGCAGGTATTCCAGTTGAGGCGCTGGCCGATCTCGAACTTGCCTATGCACCTCCGTTCTCCTCGGCTAAAGATCCCATTAACATGCTTGGGTATATGGCTGAGAACATTCGCTTCGGCGAATGCGAGGTCGTCGAACCTGGTGAGTTACCGGAATTGCTGGAGGACGGATGGACTCTCCTAGATGTAAGAACTCCCGAAGAACACCGATTGGGATCTATTCCTGGCAGTGTTCTGGCTCCCGTCGACGGACTACGTGAGGCGCTCAACACTCTAAATGATGGTCCCTTCGTCGTTTACTGCGCGGTAGGTCAGCGCGGACACGTAGCTACAACATTACTTCATGGACTCGGTTACAAGGCACGCAATCTGAACGGGGGTTATCGCACGTACATGGCACATACGACCGCCGAACGATCGCCAGCCTAACTCGATTAACGAGCACACAGTATAGGGATCTAACAATAGTCATGCGGTGAGACTCAACTTCGAAGCTCTCTGCAAAGCATGTACCAGGTGCTCATCGGTTTAATATCCAAAACGTTAACCTCCGGCCAGCTAAGGACTCTCTCACATCTCCTCCTCGCTCAGTCGGTCGATCCAGACCTCGGTGTTGAGCGTGGGTGGAACTGTCCGACCTTGTTCACAACGCGTTCTCCGGTGTTGGTCGTGGGCACCTTTGAGAACCTCAGCTCGTTTTTCGGTAATCAACTCCGCGTATCCCTCGTGAACATCAGCTGGGGCCATGAGCGCAGTACCTGAATGGTGCTCGTACTGGTACCAGGTGAGGACCTTTGTAAAAAAGGTCCTCGCCTCTTCTATGGATTCAAAACATTCAAGAAGTAGGGGCGGGAGGGGAGCTCGCCTCTCTCATCAAACCGGACGTGAACCTCTCGAATCATCCGGATCCGGACTCGCAGCTGCGATGTGTTGGCTTATCTCCGTTGCTGAATTGGCTAGTCCATATAACTGCCCATTCGCCCACGGCCTTTGCTCTGGGGCCATTACGGCTGGACGGCCCCTTCATCACTACCAAGCCACAGTTCGCCTCAGTGCATCGCATCCGGTACTCTCGCCTTCGGCTTTTAGCCTGAACTTACCCCACTACCCCAACACATCCCTACTCCTACCTGGGGTTTTGGTTCATCGAAGGGGTAATATTACTGTCACACGGGTATTTTGGCTCCAATCAGTTCAAAGGCTCGTCGTTGGGTTGGGGTTGGAGTAGAGGTCTTTTGGAAGGTCGCCTCGGCTCCAGTTACCCGACAGGTACTGCGAGTAAGGGTGTCGAGTTCTATCAACAGCGAGCGAAAGCTCATGACCGCATCACCATTGGTGTTTACTTTCTCGGCGGCCTTAGCCTTGGCTGAGGCTGAGACGACCTTCTTGGCGACCGGGGAGACCGGTAGCGGAGGGTCCTCATCTTTAAACGTCAACTCGGCTAGCCTTTCCTTGGCCAGATGCAGCAGGTGAGCTGCCAAGACACAGAGAAAAACGTGGGCTCGTACTCGGCTCCCAAGATAGAGCCTCGCAACTTCCGGACCGTTGGCTATTCACGCTCAAAACCCCGTGTCTCGGCATCACCCAATCTCCAAAGGTTGATCATCAAGCCACGCTACAGTCACCACCGGTGGGGGGCTTCGATCCCAATTCTCACCGAACCGCGCTTCCACTCCACAACGGTTATCACGA
>DAHZQE010000268.1:0-4444 GCA_027409005.1 Ferrimicrobium sp.
TACCGCACGAAGATAAGGAACGTTGCCAATCAGGACACTATTAGCCATGCCAAAGACATGTCCCCAGAACGTCTCTTCGACTCCGTACTTGCTTACAATCAACGCATCGCTCGTCGTGGTAATCAAATTGGCAACCATCGCAATGCCAAGAGCTCTCCGATCCCTAACATACAACCCCAACGCCAGGATCACACAGCCATTCTGAATGTTCCTCGCCACGGTCGACATGATCCATGCCTCCTGCCGTTTGTCCTCTTTGGCCGTCCTTCGCATCCGCTTGGCTCATCTCAGAGGGGCCGACATTGGCGCGGGCTTGGGATGTGGTTGCTACGAGAGGTAAGCCGTAGGCCTTGGCAAATTCCGGGATGTTGGCTAGACCACCAAGACCGAAGATGGTAACTTCGAGGCAGCCGACGAGGATAGCAAGGGTTTCGGCTGGTGGGGGCAGGTGGTATGTGAATCTGTGGAAGGCTTGGGATGCCATTGTTGCGGCAAGATCGTCTCAAGTCTGTGTGGTTCAGTATTGACGCGAGAGTAGATTGTAGACTCTTTTGAGATCTGGCAACGAGGAATGGGTTCGAGGAGGAAGATGTCTTCCTCATCAAATGTTATGTTCGCAATGGCTTGAAACAGGCCTAGCGCGATCTTAAAGGAGGTGCTACCTTGTGGTCAGAGCTTCGATCCAGCGGAGAAGTGGGATAGTGGGGACGTCGATGCAGGAGACAAACAATTGAACGCACATCGACGTTCACCAGAAGTAGGAGTCAGCCAGACGACGACAATGGAACCCAGCACGCTGCTTTCGCTGCCAGCCGAGATCAGAACTGAAATACTGGAACATGTGTTCGCTGACCAGATTCACGTGGACGGTTTCAGCAATCGCAACGTTGCCGGCGGCATCACGCTGGACGAAAAGTACAAGGCCAGCGACGTCTTGAGGGTTCTCCTGATATGTCGTCAACTGTATCACGATGCAGCCTTGATCGCCCTTCGTCGTACCGCTTTCGCTGTCAATAGTCTGTATATCTCCAACAACATCCCGGACAGACTGGCCGTCCTGCACCCCAAGCAACTGTCAGCGCTACGGAATATTGCCTTCGTAGCAGATGCAGTCCATTTCCGCAAACTTAACGAATGGGGCGAATATCCGTGGGGGTTGCAAAGACTCAATTTGGACAGCATTTCTATCGTCCTGCATCGGTCGAGCTTCTGGCACTATCTCTTCGACTATACCTCAGACATCACTCGTCTTCTCCGAAGACTGAAGGGCGTCAGGCGCCTGATCTTCGTTCGCAACCAGGCGTTGGTCAAGGGCAGCTTCAAGACCTGGTACAATCGCCTTATTGGCTTGATGATGAAAGTCGATCATCAGGAGCGCTATCTGAAGGATCCGCCCCGCTTGGAGCAGACTTGGTGGACGTGGAGCTACGATGACTTGTCTCAGAGCTTTTGTCTTGAGTCTGCGCCGCCGAAGGCCTTTGAGGACGAGGCGACATACATGGAGCAGATTGCACCCTTGATGGAGGCGTGGACAGTGAGTGTGGAGAACGAGGAGTGGAACCCTGACCCGCGGGCGAGGAATGCTTACTATTGACGGCCTATCTGGCGACAAATTTTGAAAGCGGTCTCTGTTCCAACGGTTCGATCTCAAGACCGCAGTCTTCGAATTTCATCGACCAGCTCATATCATCAGTGCACCATGCCACTGCTCGCCATCTGCTGCACATACTTCGTATACCTCGGCACGCTCTGCTTTCGAAGCGTCTTCCCATACCGCACGAAGATAAGGAACGTTGCCACCTGTGCCGAGGCGACGAACGCCGCAACCAGGAAAGCGTTCTGCAGGCCCATGTTGGTGACCCAAGGCGTCAGACCATAGTTGATGGCAAATGACATGGTGTTGCGGATCAGGATGACTGTTACAATCGCCTCGCCTGACAAATCCTTGTAGCTGTCAATGCAGTAAGCGACGGACAACTGCAACCCGATCGTGTTCGCGCAAGCAATCACACCCATACTGAACACGCAACCAAACCAGTGAATATGGTGCGCGGCGCCCACACCCCAGAGGATCAAGCCGAAAGGTATAAGCAGGATCGACGGAAGTAAATAACCATAAGCGGTGCTCCGGCTCTAAGACTCCGTTGTTGCGTCTGGCCATCTTCACCACGAAACGATCGCCAAACCATCCGGTGTAAACGGCCCCAACGGCTGTGCCAATGACGGGGGAGACGTAACTTACGCCAACAGCCTAGGCCTGGAAGTTATACGGTGCGCCGCCGAGAATCAGGGATGTTGTACCGTTCAAAACGTTGAACCAGACAAGACTGCTGCCGTAGCAGAAGCCGGCGTAGGCAACCACCGGGAATGTTAGGAAGATCAATGGGCGTTTGGCCATGCCAGCAAGATGATTTGGCTGCCTCAAGTCTGCGGCGCGGATAAGCTTCAGCTTGTCGAAGTACGTCTTCTTCCGGAATTGCGGCACTGAGGAGGTCTCAGCTGGCTCAACGTCCGAAGAAACGGCTTCCTTTTCGTTCTCCGGAGAGCTTAGTGTGGCTGGTGTTCCAGACTTCGGCTGGTCGTTCTCATGTCCCATGATGACGGCGCGGCTGAAGTTGGTTTCTTCCAAGAAAAAGAAGAGGAACACAAAGCCAATAGCGCAGAAGATTGCACACCAATACAACACCCACTCCCAACCCTGCCCATCGGTGATGAAGCCAGCGATGATGGGTGCGAAGAAGCTCGAGCCGGCGAGCAACAGGCCATAAAGGGCTATGTAGAAGCCTCGCTCATGCTGGAAGTAGATGTCCGTGACGGAGATCTCGCACAGGCTCTCGATCGGTGCACCGAAGAAACCTTGCAGGACTTTGTTTGCGATCCACTGCCCATTGCTCGTGGTGTATGGTGCCCAGACTTGGATCACCAGCGTTGCCAGAATGCTGACCAAGTAGACTGGACGCTTACCAAACCGAAGAGCGAGCGGTTGCGAGCACAAACAGCCCCAACCAAAGGCCAAGAACATGTAGCCCGTGCTGGAGTTGAGGTCGGCGAGAGTCAAGCCGGTGGCCTCGGAGATTGGTTCCAGGACTGAGTAGATGGCAGCAGAGGCGATGCCGACCATAAGGGTATAGATGCACATACAAGCTGTTGAGAGAGCTTTCCGGGAAGGAGACCAGTTGAGCTGAGAGTGACGTTAACTCGTGACAATACTCAACGATCTTGCGTATACGTACGGGATCATCTGGATCAGACGAAGGCGCAGGCACAAGTACGATGTCTCTCTGGGCTCCCTTGGCATGCTTGGCCATCATCGTGCCTTCCAAATCCACCAAATGGACTGTACCTGGGACTGGCACGCCATCGTCTCCATTATTGTCAGAGGCACTGATAATGCCCATATTGACTTCAGCGTAATGATTGCAGAGTCGATACCACAGTCAAGGTGAAAGCACATCGATGGTAGGGATCATATGTAGTCGTCCATCACACCCGAACTCGGCCAAGAGCCAGCGGTTGATAGGCCAGCAGACCAAAGCTATGCCGCGTTGATATCGCGGCACTCCCCTTCTTTGCCTGGGTTTTTGATTAGACACCATGTATGCCTGCCATCGGAGGGACATGCCGTGATAGGCGGTCCATCGGCATGTGGATGCAAGACGATAAGGCATGCAGGTCTGTCCGAACGAAGAGAAATGCGGAGCTTTCCCGCCAGTGCCTGAGTTCCACCTGCCATCTTGGGTACAGAGAAATGTTCCATAACTACGGCAACGCAGACTAGACAGGAGACTTTGCGGTACGTATAGCGACCGGCTGCTCCCGCTGTATCGCTTCAAGCTGTCGCGAGTGGCGGTCACGCTGGGCGTCAGCGCTGGTTGGCAAGCTGATATTGCGACCCACTGCATTGGTAGGTAGAAGGGAAGTCAGCACTGAGCGACCCAGCCGCAGTATGTAGCCCGTTCACAATCCGACGCTTCCCACTATCCTCATATACTCAGTCTGCACGAATTCCCACACCTTCTCCCTCACACCCTCGGCCCTCATTTTTCTTAGCGCAGGCTGCTGCGCGGGCAGAGCCGCAATGTCTGATTGCCTAGCTCCTGGAGTATAGACACCCGTCCCTTTGGCACCTTCCGTCCCCTCAGACACCTCTCCACCCCACTCGATCCCATCTGCTCCGTCCCTCCTTCTTCCTGGGAAGAAGTCGCTGGTTCCCATCCACAGATGCCGTTCCCCGCTCTCCTCAGGCCCCGTCGGATCGATCAAGAGGCTGAACCAAAGCAAGAATGCCATGATCCTGACGAAGAAGTTCGAACCTCTGAAGATGCCTCCAGCTGTGGCCGCGGGAAAGGTATGCACGAAGCCAATCTCTGGAGCCGTCGTGTTGGCCAGATGCTCCAAGACGAAAGTCGTCATACTTGTGAGGTGCCCGCGGAGGACCAGAGGC
>DAHZQE010000269.1:0-13812 GCA_027409005.1 Ferrimicrobium sp.
ATCAATCAAGAGGGCTACGATCGACAGCGCTGTTCCTTGTGAGATATTTGACTTCCCTAGTACCTGTAGTACCGCAACCGCAACCGGCTGGGTACCCGGGGGTGCCAACAACTCTGAAGCTGGTAACTCCAAGAAAGTAGCCGCAAAGGTGAGCAACCAGGCCCATAACAGGCTAGGGCCGAGGAGTGGCACCGCACAACGCCACCATGATTGGGCAAGACCAGAACCGTGAACCCTTCCAGCGTCCAAAAGAGAGCCCCGGACTTGAGACATCGGTCCTGCGAGAACTCGTGTAGTCGAAGGGAGTGCGCCTGCTAAATAGGCCATAATCAGAACGAGAACAGTGCCATAGATGTCGATACCCAGGCCCGAAAGTATTGGTAGGTTATATGCAAAAATATAGCCCGCTGCCAACACAAGACCAGGCAAGGCTATGGCTGCTAACACAGTCACGTCAAGTAGCTTGTCGATAAAAGTCGTTCCTCGCTTAGAGAGGCGACGTGCGATCACAGCACCAAGGAAGAGCGCCAAGAAGCCGTTCAGCACGGCGAGTTTGAACGAGAATCCGATTGATCCGCCGAGCCCGGATACGCTGAAGAGCCCACGGTAAGCGCTCAAAGTGAAGTTGTGAAGCGACAGGGTTGCGAACGGCTTGAGCATCGAGGAGACCAATGCCCCGATAATCGGAACCCCAAGAGCCACGAAAAAGATGACCACCAAGACACCGAGCGCCATAATGTGACCACGGCGAGTGAGTCGAGATCGACCTGCAATCCGCATCCTACCGCCGAGAACGGTGTACGAACGACTCTTCAAAAATCGCTTCTGCAACATCAGCGCCATAGCAACCGCCGCCACCAACATGCACCCGATTACCGCCGCCACACCGAAGTTCGCCGGATATGACGATAGAGCGACATAGAGGTTGTAGGTAGCTATAGGGAAATGCGCGTTAGGTGCAATCACCGCTGCAGTACCGAAGTCGGCGATAGACTCGGCAAACACGACAATGAGACCGGCAAAAATAGACGGGAGCACCATCGGAATCACCACCCGAAGCGTGCTGAGTCTCCCTCCGCCGTGCACCCGAGCTGCATCCTCAAAGCTTGATCCGAGCGCTGAAATGGATCCAGCGACCGCAAAGTAGGCAAACGGTATCCCTTTGATTGCCAGGATCAAAGTGTAGCCAGCTGGGCCAAAGAAGATCTTGGTGTAGCTCGCACTATATAAGCCAAGCGAGGCCAACAGCCCACCCTGGCCCAGCATTACCTGCCAACCAACTGCGATGATGTAGCTCGGCACTAACAATATCGTCCAGATCGAGATAGACCAGACCCTACGACCGGAGACGTTGGTCCGCTGCAGTAGCCAGGCCAACACGATAGCAAAGGTCACAGCCAGGAGTGCGGCTAAAACACCGACCACCAGCGAGTCAGCCATCCCTTGCAGCGTGACTCCGGTGAGTGCCTGCTGAAAAGCTGAGATCGTAAACCAGGAACTCCCCTGACCGAACAAGCGCGGCGAGATCGCCAGGATCAAGAAACATGCCGTCGGCACCAGGAGGACGACTACTAGGACAACCCAGAAGATCGGCCAACCCAGAAACTCAGCGAGTCGACCCAACCACCGAGTTAGCACCGAACCTGATCGTTCGTGATGCTTACTGTCGACAGGTCGCTCCAGAAGCGCTACCACAAGCAACTACCTACTGAACAATGTTGCTGGTAAACCAAGCATTGATGCTGGCTTCGCGAGAACCCCACACGATCGGATTCGGGTAATCGGTTGGAATAGCCTTTAAGTTGGGGACCTGAGAGTGAGGCTTGGTGCCCTTTACGATGGGGTAAAAGAGCGAGTCGCCCTGTGGGTCACCACTGAGCATCAATGCTTGACCCTTGGGGCTGTAGACGAAGTCAGCGAACCTCTTCGCCTCGGCGATCTCGGTCTTCGATGCCTTCCCATCGATGCCAATAACCCCAGGGAGGAGGGCGGACTTATCAGGATAGGCGAGCTTGAGACTCGGAGAGGACATCGCGAATCCGATCCCGGCAGAGTTTTGCACCAACGCGACCTTGATCGCGCCGGTCAGCAGAGCGTTGAGAGTCACTTTGTTCGTCGGATATACGTGGAGCCCATTGGCAGCCAGCTTCTTGAAATAAGCCTCGCCTTTGGCGACGCCACCCTGCTGGCTCATGACCGAGGCGACTGCAGTATAGGTAGGGCCAGATATCGCTGGATTGTTCATTCCAATAGCACCCTTCCACTGCGAGGTAAGCAAGCTGCTCCAGGAGGTAGGAGGGCTCTTCACAACCTTGGAGTTATAGACAAAGGCAGCAGCAGTTGTTAACCCGGTGGGAATATAACTCTGGTCAGCAGGAACCAAAGACTTGCCGAGAGAAGTCAGGCTCCCAGTATTGGGCTCGAAGCCACGCAACAGATAATGTTGCTGATCTAACGCAGCATAGGCATCCGAACCATCAGTCCAGAGCACGCCCCATTGTGGATTCTGAGCCTCTGCCGAGATCTTGGCCAAGAGGGTACCTGTAGAGTGGTTTACCATCTCAGTCGGGATTCCGGTAGCCTGTTGGAAACCCTTAGCGACTGCCGGTGCATAGCCTTCAGCACCATAGACAACAAGTGGAACCACTGGAGTCTTCGATGCGCTGGTTTTTGACGGTGAGGCAGAACTTGATCCGCATGCGGCGAGTACGCCAGCCGCTCCAGTTAGGGCGAGGGCTATCTGCAAACTACGGTGTAACCGAGAACGTTTCATCATGGGTTTCAAGCTATTGAGCCAAAGTGAATAGATTCACCCAGTTACCTAGACGTTCAAGGAACAAAGGGTAAACATTGTATACGTATCGTCCCCAACGAAAAAAACAATGCTCCACAGAAGAGATCCGAGCGTCCCAACCTGCACTGGGTCACACCAAAACACCTCCACAGATCCTCCTCTAAGCGGCTCAGTCAAACGAGCTTCCATGAGGTCATCACGCACAGCTGTTTACTTCTCAAACTCCTAAGTTCACTAACAATGTTGGTGTGGATGCGGAGATTCAGGTGCCCCCAGTTCTATGTGAGAGTCGATTGATATAGATCTATTTTTTCAGAGGTCAGTCGACGAAATTACGTGCCTGGCCGCGATCGCCCTTGAAATCGAGAACAGAGGCGGCACTCTTCACCGCAAGGAGCAATTTGGAATCACGACAAGCATCACAGAGGGACTGGCCCGGCAATATTCATCTGAATAGTAGAGATGTGCTCTAGCGTTGTCAACCTTCTAGCGACACATTCTTCGGCTGCCAGCTCAGTACGAGGAGACGAACTCTGAGTAGCTCCAGGTCAAGAAAGTTAGGCAATCTGGAGATACCGCAGATCGAGATAATTGGCCGACAGTGGTAAACATTGGCTTTCGTCTCTTGCTATAGCCAAGGCAAAAAGCAAACTCCAAGCACGCGGTGGGCTAATACCACCTCATTTAACCTGGCTCGGACGAGTGGGTAACGCCTCCCCGTGGGCCAAAACCGTCGCCGATGCATGCTCATACTCGAGCGATCCCGGTAGGGCAACAGCGACAGAGCCGTCGACGTTTCGATAGAATCTCGGCTGAATCCGTTCAACACTAGTCAACGAACGAGCGCCTCCCATCAGATGGTCAACAGTGTCAAACGAGGCGAGAAACTCAAGATTCTTGACGGTTGGGAGCACCAACTCGAAATAACCCCGGCGATACTGGTCAAGCGCATCCAAAGGAGTCACCCATACTTGGCCAACGATCTCGGAACGATCGGGCGTTGCGCGCTGTTGGCTTGGAACTGACGCCAGGAAGAAACGGGTATCGAACCTTCTCGGCGCCCCCTCCGGTGTAACCCAGTGCGCTACGTAAGCAAGTGCACCTACATCTAGATGCAGGTCGAGAGTCTCGACAATCTCAGTGAACGTGCACTGCCCTGCCACAAGACTCTGACGGCAATCTCGAAGCTTTTCATCGAGATCGTCAACTAGCTGACCGGAGTCTTTAGACACAAGGAGAATCCCTGCCTCTTCGAAGGCTTCACGAAGAGCGGCGATATAAAAGCTAAGCGCATCAGGAGTGCCAAGCCGCTCGTCCGCCTCAGCGGCGGACAGGCCGAAGCATCGCGCGATCAGACCAGGTTGAGCGTCACTTGGATCTACCGAACCTCCAGGGAAAACGTGCGCACCTCCTGCAAAGGCAAGATCCTTATTCCGCCTCAACAACAGAACCTCAAAGGCTCTATCAGCCTCACGAACTAGCATCACTGTTGAGGCGAAGCGCACTTGTGAAGTACTCATATGGTCGGGAAGGCGGGATTTGAACCCGCGACCTCAGCGTCCCGAACGCTGCGCGCTGCCAAGCTGCGCTACTTCCCGTCAGCTACCAGTGTAGAGGCTTCTCGGACCTCATAGCTACTGTCAAGCGGTTGATAGGAGTTGTCCAGAAAAAGGTTACCATCGAGCACCGTCTCGACCGCGTTAGCTACCATCAGCGAGTTCAAGGGTTTGACCAGATAACCATCGGCTCCAGAGCGCTTAGCTGTGAAGACATCAGCCCTTCGGTCGAGAAGCAGAATGATGCGAGTCTGTTCCAGTCTTCCGGCGTCGGCCTCGAGCCGAAGATCGATACATACAGCAATACCGCCCATCGATCCAATCTGCGAATCCAGCAGCACGACATCCGGCTGGATCTCCGCCGCTGCCGCTCGAACGGCCCTTCCTTCGGAGACAGCGTAGAGCGTATGCTCATCAGCGTCAAGCGTGGAGGCGAGCTCCTCTTCGAGCTCGGGCGAATCAGTGACAAGAAGAATGGCTGCCATAGATGATTATCCTACTCTGCCTCCCGGAATGGAACCAAAGCGCACCGCTGCATCATCTCGGCGACCTCATTGAGCACGGTAAGGTTCGACACATCACTGGCCAGGTCCTCTAACAGATACCACCCATGCAGGGATAGTCCGCTTCCCCATTCGTCGATCACCGCCTGTTCGCGAGCACGCATTCGCACAAGGCGCTCCAGATCATCACGCGCTTGTGGCGGTGCATTAACGTCGCGTGGATCCAGGACGTAGGTCGGCGTCATTCGATTAATCAACACGCTATCGACCTCGTGTCCGATACCTTTGAGTAACTCCACCATGCGACTCCCCGATGCCAGCGCATCTGGAGCTGGTGAGGAGACCAGGAGATAGCTGGTGGTCTCGGAGGCTAGCAACTCACTCGTCATGAGCGCCCGTTGGCGAAAACCATCCTCTATACCCGAAAACGCCTGGAAGAAGTTCATGGTATCGTTTACGACATCCGCTCCTACCACGTTAGCAATCTGTTTCACTAGGCCACGGGTCGCCATTGCGATTGGCCGAAGATAGATTGGAGGTGGTTTGAGCATGAACTTGAATACGCGATTATCCAAGAACCCGGCGAGGCGACTTGGCGCATGCAGAAAATCAATCGCCGCCTGAGCCGGCGGAGTGTCAACGACGATGGTGTCAAAGCGCTGACTCTCTCTCAGCTCCCAGAGGCGCTCAAAAGCCATATACTCCTGGGTGCCCGATAGTCGGGTAACCAAATTGCGGTAGACAGGGTTATCAACGATCTCCTGCTCCTGGGCCTTCGAAGAAGAGTAACGTGCGATCATAGCATCGAAGGTCTGTTTGGGGTCGAGCATCGCCACCCAGTAGTTAGGCATCTCCTCGCTCGCCAGCACTGGCTCATTGCCGACTTGATCGAGACCCAGAGCGGACGCGAGGCGACGGGCAGGATCGATCGTCAAGACACAGACCTTACGTCCGTTTTTCGCGAGCAATAGCCCAGCTGCAGCTGCGCTCGTTGTCTTGCCGACGCCTCCTGGTCCAATGCAGACGATCGTCTCCTTGGTGCCTATAGCATCGAGGAGATCCATTAGCGGATCCCCCACTCGTCCACCTGATCGAATAGGGCAAGGGCCGCTCTGGTGGGCTGAGTGGCGTCGTTGACATAGGGAAGCTCAAAAGTTGGGACTGGGAGAAGGTCACGAACCGTCTTTGCCTGTTGGCTCGCGAAAGTGGAACGCGCAGCTAGATAATAGTTTGCTCGATCCTCAGCCGATCCTTGCACCAGGTCATCGCGTCGGTCTACCATAGCTGGCATACGATTCACCACGCAAGATAGCACATTAGTCGCCAACAGCGTCCTCAGATGGGTATACACCTCGCTCGTCTCCTGCACCGGAGTCTCCTCGGGCAGTGTGACCAAAACGACACCGGTCAACTCCTGATCACGCAGTAGGGCGATCACATCAGCGCTCTGCGAAGCGATTGGCCCATCAGCTGCGATCGCGCTAAGACCGTCAGGTGATGAGAGTAGCGAGAGTAGATGCCCCGAAGCTGGTGCGTCCACCAACACAAGATCGTAGATGCCAGAGTTCACGAGCTGTTTAATCTTGCCCAATACAAGAAGGTCGCGAATTCCCGGGATCGCGGTCGAGACCGCGTCGATGACGCCCGACTTCAATAGCCGCTGGGCTAGCGGACCAAAACCATGCGTCTCGAGATACTCGAGCATGACGGCGTCAGGGAGTAGGATGACCTGTTCAATCCCGTCTGATTCCCCTCCAAACTCGTCAAAGAGGACCAGCAACGGTTTGAGTCCCCCAGCTTGAGCGATCAGGGCGATCAAACGAGCGACACTCGATTTGCCCACGCCACCCTTCCCGGTCACGAGCACCAGTCGCGGATCTCCTACCAGCTCTGAGAGTATGATGCGAGCCTTCGATGTCTGCACCCTTCTCACCCTAGGCGCGATGGGAGTCAAAAATGAACAGTCGCACAGCTTGACTTTTCCATCACTGAGCTTCTATGCTGATCGGAACAGCCGCAAACAACGGCGGTTCGCTATCCATGGGGGGAAACATGACAGGCGAAAACTGGAGGGATCTGGCTGCATGTCGAGGTTGGGGGTTGAATCTCTTCTTCCCACCCGATGAGCCAAGGGGCGAGTCACCTGGAGAGCGTCGGCTTCGTGAAAACCAGGCCAAACGCGTCTGCCGTGGCTGCCCAGTTCAACAAGATTGTCTGAACTGGGCCCTTACCAAGGGTGAATCTCGTGGTATCTGGGGTGGCCGCAATGAGCTTGAGCGCAAAGCTATGGTTCGCGCACGTCGTCACATCCGGGTGGTGGTCTAGCGAGCCTCTCGCTCGATCTGTGTCTCCATGACCAGCATCGGCACGCCGATGCCTACCCGAGTCGCACTCCAAAGCGTGCGTGCCGTGACCTCGCATCAAAAAGTCGAGATGAACGGATCCCAAGCACACGAGTGTTGTCTCGTGTGATGACCAACCGAGACTATACAACCGATGAGCTAGGATCTCGGTATGCCTGAGACAACTCCGTCCCCTGTTCCTCCCGCGAACAGTCATCGGGATCGGGGAGGACTGGCGAACAGCGCCTTCAGGCTCGTCATCGGGAAGCCGCTGCGTTCGACTGAGATGAAATCCGAGGAGATCTCCACGTTTTCCGGGTTGCCCGCGCTGTCTCTCGATGCCCTCACCTCGGTCGCCTACGGCCCCGAGGCGATTATGGTGGTTCTCGCGACGGCGGGTCTGGGAGCCCTACACCTGGTCCTTCCAATCACGATCGCCATCGTGGTCTTACTCGCCATCCTCGTCATCTCCTATCGCCAAGTCATAGAGGGATACCCCGAGGGTGGAGGTTGTTATGCGGTATCCAAGGCAAATCTCGGTCGCGGAATCTCCTTGCTCGCTGGAGCCTCCTTAATCGTCGACTACACGCTCACCGTGGCGGTCTCGGTGTCTGCGGGAGTAGAGGCACTAGTCTCCGCATTCCCGACACTTTCTTCCTTGACGGTTCCGCTCTGCATAGCGATTCTGCTCGTCGTCACCTTGCTCAACCTCCGAGGTCTCGGCGATGCAGCTCGCGCATTCTTCCTACCAACAGCGGTCTTCGTTCTTGGTCTCTTTCTCGTTATCATCTTTGGCCTCGTTCACCCACTCGCCCCACATGCCCACGCACAAGGAGTGTCGTTAGTCACGTCACACCCCATCGAGACGATCTCGATACTGCTCATTCTGAAGGCCTTCTCCTCTGGCTGCAGCGCGCTCACGGGAGTGGAGGCGATTGCGAATGGAGTCCCGACCTTCCGCGAACCTCGAGTACGCCACGCTAAGCGTACAGAGCTTCTTCTTGGAGTCATTCTTGGAGTCATGCTGATAGGTCTAGCAATTCTTGCTGGACATTTTCATATCGGCCCGAGGACGAACAACACCGTACTCAACCAGATTATGGTCATCGCTATCGGTCACGGGGTCCTCTACTACATCATCGCCCTCGCCGTCGTCCTCGAACTCGCACTCGCCGCGAATACGTCTTTTGGGGGGCTACCTCTCCTTGCGGGGCTTCTCGCCCAAGATGGCTACCTCCCCCACTTCTTCGCTCTGCGAAGCGACCGCATGGTGCTCGCCAGAGGGATCATCGTTCTAGCGATACTATCTGCACTACTTCTCATTGGGGTCAACGGCAACACCAATACCCTGATTCCGATGTTTGCTATCGGGGTCTTCACCGGCTTCACGCTTGCCCAAACCGGGATGGTGATCCACTGGTCTCGTGCTAAGCCATCGCGATGGCAAGTAAGGGCGGCGCTCAACGGGGTTGGAGCAGTTCTGACCGCCCTTGCTACCATCATCTTCATCGCGACCAAGTTCTTTGGAGGTGCCTGGATCGTCGTTGTTGTGGTTCCCCTCCTCATCCTGCTATTCCTGCGGATCCACTCCTACTATCAGCGTGTTCAAGGTGTTCTTGGGCTCGATACCAAACCGATAGTGGGCCAAGACGAGTCACTGTTGGTGGTGATTCCTGTAACTAACATCTCCCGTCTAACGGCTACCGCCCTCAGCACAGCCAAAGAGCTCGCACAAACCCAGATCGCTATCCGTGTCGTGCTTCCCGACCAGCACGCGGTGGCGACAGAGCTACAACAACAGTGGAACGATTGGGATCCTGGAGTCGAACTCGAACTGATCAACACTGACTACCAATCGATTACCGAACCGGTAAGAGACTTCATAGCCAACAAGCTGCTCGACTACGACCGGATCATCCTCTTGATACCAGTGCTTGAGCCACACAAATTACGCCATCGGCTGCTTCACAACCAGCTCAATCTGGTGCTGAGTTCGGCCTTTAACTTCGAACCACGAGTCGTCATTGCACGAGTCGTACTCGTCGTGGACGATCTCGCAGGAGACCGAGAGCAGATAGCTGGTGCTCCGGGCTCGGCTGGATCGACAGAACCATTCGTACATGAGCAATAGAGCCGCTGCCCAGCCACCTCTACCGCTCCTCCATCCGGTCGGCACCTATGATAGCCAACCCAGAGACGATGCGGTTAGGGCTTCGACTCACCAACCTAGGTGGCCTAGTCCTCAGGATCGAGTGGTTGTATCTAGACGGTCTCGGTAGGTCATCCACGCATAGAGTAAGACCAAGAAGATGAGCACCGTGAGGACATGGACGCTGGTGCACCAGAGACAGATAGCTCCAATTTCGACAATCTCAGCGTAGACCAGGTAGAGAATGAACCCCACGCCCCCGAGAGCGACCAGCAGACGAAGCATCTCAAAACCGGCACTCGTCTTCGCCCTTGGCCACCAGGCGAGGATCGAGACGACAACGTAATAGGCGAGACCAAGGACAGCGACTGGGATCCCAAAGATCACCGACTGCGGTGAGGTGGTGACCTCCTGGCAGTTGATCGTTGAGTTGTTTGGACATAACAAGGCAACCTTGGTGTCATAGTGGGCAATGGTCAGATAGATCGCAACACCAAGTGCACCGAGTGCCAGCAGACGAACGAGCCAGATCACCCACGCGGGGTAACCGGCTACAACTTCTTCTGGAGTCCCTGAATGAGTGACGTCTTGCATACAGATCCTGGTTTGTTATGCGTCAGCACACACACGGCGGCGGTGATCTCGTTGACTGTGCCTCCAATCGACTTTGCCACAGGCGAAGTCGGGTCCGAAAGCGTAGCGGCGATGGTTTGCCAGTTCAAGCCGGCGAGTACCTGCGGCGAGTAGCTGGCCCCATCTATCACGAACTTGTTTGCAAAGTCTACAAACGGAATTGAACCACTGTCCTGGGTATTTGGGACGTACGGAGGTACGTCATAGAGGTTAAGGAGATCATTCTCCTTAGTGGTCAAGGTCTGCAGGGGGGCATGGGTTCGGGTCTCGATCTCGCGAGTCACCAGCGAGAGGTAAGGCGAGCTATAGCTTGCGTGTAGGAACGAGAAGGTATTGGTGTTGGGGTAGACATCCGTGCTGCTCGACTCCATCAGCTCCAACCCATTAAAACTTCCAAACTTCGAGAGTGCGCCTACCAGCGCCCATCGCTCGGCTGCACAGTAAGGGCAAAACTCCGCTCCTACATAGAGAAGTTCCGGTTTGCCATTCAATGTAAGCGGCTTACCCCCCTTTATAACCTGCGGGGCAGCTACAAGCGCCGGATCGACACCGACAGTCTTTAACACACTCTCTGGAATGTTGGTCGCCCTAGCAAGCACATTCTTTGGCACAGCCGAGCCTAGCGCCGCCGATGTAGGCGTCGATGCCGACTGGTTCGACTTACGAGTCACCAGGAAGGTCACGACGATAGCGATGATCACAACCACCACAAGCCCGACCGCCAACGGTCCTCGGCTTCGTTTGGTAGTGTTAGTTGGCATAGAGTGCTCCTAGAGGGGGTCAGCGTTACAACTGACTAGTTAGCCTACTTGGTTTCTCGTTCCCTCAACGATCATCGGCTCGCGAGCTGGTCTCTCAAACTTCTCATGAAGAGGGCGAAACCCACCGTGATCGTGCTAGCCCATCAAGGCTTAGCCAAGCCGATGAGCCCTTCTGTCAAACACGCTTGCTACTAGCTCATAAGGGTGACCAACCTCCCATGCCACAAGATCTGCCCTACAGCCCGGGTCCAATCTGCCACGATCGCTGAGCCCGAGTGCCTCAGCCGCACGACGGGTGATACCCGCAAAAGCCTCGACCGGGCGCAGTCCGTAGAGGGTTACAGACAGATAGGCCGCAAGCAACAAGCTGGCCGTTGGAGAGGTGCCTGGATTGAGATCGGTCGCGACCGCCATCGGCACTTGGTTATCTCTCAGGCCCATAATCGGCGGGATACTCGTGAGACTCTTGTGCAGGTAGGCGAACGGGAGCAACACCGCCACCGTCCCAGATCCGCGAGCAGTCGCCAAAGCAGCGCTTGAAAGGTGTTCGATATGATCGATTGAACGCGCACCAAAGCTGAGCGCGAGCTCTCCTCCCCCAGCGGCACCAAACTGATCGACATGAGCACGGATCGGTAGACCAAGCTCGCTGGCGCGCTCGAGGTAGGGGGTAACGATCGAGGCAGAGAAGCCCTCCGGATCGATGAAGCAGTCCACCATGTCGATAAGACCCTCGGCTGCCAACGTCGGCATCACCTCCTTGGTCAATAGCGCGATGTAGTCGGCTGGCCGAGATGCATAGGCCGTCGGCAGCGCATGAGCACCCAGAAATGAGGTTATAACCTCGATGCCTCGATACCCCGAGAGCGAGCGAGCAATCTCAAGAAGACGACGCTCGCCCTCCATCGAGAGACCATAACCCGACTTCACCTCCACCGTCGTCACCCCATGGTCTGCCATCTGATCTATACGGCTACGAGCGAGCGTGGCCAACGACGCTCGCGATGCCTGGTTCGTGGCGTCCACAGTCGCCAGGATCCCGCCCGACTCAAACCGATCACGACTCGGATCGTCTGGATCACGCTGGGCCAATAGATCGCCCAAGCGATCACCGGCATAGATCAGATGGGTGTGACAGTCGATGAGTCCTGGGGTGACGAGCATCGACTCCATGTCAAGCAGCTCAAGCCGTTGAGTAAGATGCTGACCCTGGGCTCGTGGACCAGCAAAAACAATCCTGTCGTCTCTGACGTGCACCAGTCCGTCAGCGATAAAGCGAAGTGCGCCACTGGCATCCACGTCAGCGAGTGAGCAGTTCCCGAATAGGAGCTCGCTCATCTAGTCTCGCACCGAAGGAAGGTTGAGCCCGCGGAGCTTGGCCTCTTCAAGGGCCTCTGGATAGCCAGCATCGGCATGGCGCATCACGCCGGTGCCAGGATCATTGAAAAGCACCCGAGCGAGTCGGCGATCCGCCTCTGGGGAACCGTCACACACGATAACCTGCCCGGCATGTTGAGAGTACCCCATCCCTACACCACCGCCATGGTGGAGAGATACCCATGTAGCTCCCCCAGCAACGTTGAGCATGGCGTTTAGCAACGGCCAATCAGACACTGCATCGGAACCATCACGCATCGACTCGGTCTCGCGATTCGGACTAGCAACCGAACCAGTATCGAGGTGATCACGACCTATAACAATCGGTGCTCTCAGCTCTCCGCTCGCCACCATCTCGTTAAATGCACGTCCCACTCGAGCTCGATCGCGCAACCCCAACCAACAGATTCGTGCAGGTAGCCCCTGAAACTTGATACGCTCCCTCGCCATATCGAGCCAGTGGTGGAGGTGGGGATCGTCGTCGACAAGCTCCTTTACTTTGGCATCTGTCGCGTAGATATCCTCTGGGTCGCCAGAGAGTGCTACCCATCGAAACGGTCCGTAACCGCGACAGAAGAGCGGACGGATATAGCTGGGCACGAACCCAGGGATCTCAAAGGCTCGCTCCACGCCGGCTTCATAGGCGCCTTGACGAATATTGTTTCCATAGTCAAAGGCGATCGCACCACGGTCGGCCATCGCGAGCATCGCTTGAACATGGCGCCCCATCGACTGTTTTGCATCCGCGACCAGCCGAGCAGGATCGCTTGCTTGACGCCACGCATCGAGACTGTAACCTGCGGGGAGATATCCTCGTAGAGGATCATGTGCGCTCGTCTGGTCGGTCACCAGATCAGGAATGATGTTCCGGCTCACCATCTCCTCGATAACCTCGGCTGCGTTGCCTAGCAAGCCAATCGAGGTGGGATGGCCCGATTGTTTCGCCTGCTCGAGCAGCCTCATCGCCTCCTCAAGTGAGAGTGCCCGATGTTCAAGATATCCGGTCTGAATTCGTAGCTCGATACGGCTCGGGTCACACTCGATGGCAAGCATCGAGAAGCCGGCCATCGTCGCCGCTAAAGGCTGTGCGCCTCCCATTCCGCCAAGGCCGGCGGTCAAAATCCAACGCCCAAACGGATCACCGCCAAAGTGTGTCTGGGCAGCGGCGACAAAGGTCTCGTAGGTTCCTTGCACAATACCTTGTGAACCGATATAGATCCAACTTCCCGCTGTCATCTGACCAAACATCATCAGGCCCTTGGCGTCTAGTTCGTCGAAGTGCTCCCAGGTTGCCCAGTGCGGAACCAGATTCGAGTTGGCGATAAGCACCCTTGGAGCATCTGGATGCGTCGGGAAGACTCCTACCGGCCTTCCACTCTGAACCAGCAACGTCTCGTCATCCGCCAGCTTGCGCAACGTTGCGAGAATCCGATCGAAAGACTCCCAATCCCTGGCTGCACGCCCTATTCCTCCGTAGACCACCAGATCTTCTGGATGTTCTGCAACCTCGATATCTAGGTTGTTTTGGATCATTCGGTACGGGGCCTCGGTCAGCCAACTCCGGCAGCTGAGCTCGGTCCCTCTCGGGGCCCTGATCGACCGGCTCTCATCATGACGATTACCCACTCTTACTCCTTTTGCCATCGTGCAACGATCGCTGCGAGCTCCGCTCCCAGTGATCGACGCTCCTCATCGAT
>DAHZQE010000020.1:0-8410 GCA_027409005.1 Ferrimicrobium sp.
TCAAGTACGGGAAGGTGTCGGTGAAGCAGTTGCCCTTGCACGAGAACTTGGTGTGGATCGGGCCGGTCAAGGTATCGTAGACCTGAGCAGCGGACCCATATAGCGCCTTGTTCTCGAAGAGCTGGGAAGAGATCTCGCTTGACTTCCAGGCGAACGCAAACGTTACCGACGCAGTGACGGGCTACTCGCCATTGAAGTTCACCTTCACCTCGGCTGCCGCTACTGCTCTAGTTGCCTAAGCTAGACGCATGGTTATTACTTTGCCCTCGGGGGTCGAAGCAGAGTTCGATGAGCCTAGCGCTGATGCCTTCTTGCATCTCAGTGAAGAGCGAGTCGTTCTAGGCACAAAGGTCATGAAAACAGGTCTCTACAACGAAAAAGGCGAGCCTGTTCAGGGTGCGCTCGGGAAGTTGACAGAGGAACAGGCTCGACTAGCTCAGTCGAGTGGAACCGACCTCACGACCGGGACGATCCTTGCTTATCTGGTTAGGTACGCAGACAACACTGGCCCGTTCACGAGAGAGTGGCTGTTGAGTCTCAAGATCCGTGACTACAACGCTTTGGCTAAGGCAGCCGAAGAGTTTAACCAGGAGATCACCGACCCAAAAGCCTAGACCGGCAGGAGCGTGCTCGGCTCAAGGCTTGGTTGAGGGGATCAGTCTCACCGCTCGACGTACCGGGTGACGAGACAATCCGCAAGTACATCATCTACCAATACATGTCGGTCTTTCATCTGAGCTATGAGGAAGCGATCCAAACCCCGTTCTCGATCATCCGTCAGATGCTAGAGTTCCAAGCAGTCGTCAATGAGCTAAATAATCAGAGCGCAAGTTAGGCTAGGCGCATGGGCGTCGAATGGGACATCTCGCAGGCAGAAGATATGGTTGCGCGTGCGATTGGTGGCATGAGCGGATCCAATCTTGTCGGTACTGCGGTGGGAGCCTTTGTCAACTCCACCATGAAATCCGCGCCAGTTAAGACAGGGACTTTAAGAAGGTCCATCCGCATTAACTCGATTAGTTCCAGTGATGCCACTTACGGCCCTCACGTCATTTATGCCGCGATACAAGACCGAGGAGGCGAGATCCACGTCCGCACCAAGAAGGTACTCGCCAACAAACGGACCGGAGAGTTCTTCGGCAAGAAGGTCACGATCCCTGCACAACACTACATGCAGCGTGGGGGCGAAGCAGGTGTATCGGACGCTCAAAGAAGGGTAGCGGGCCAACTTCGCGTGATTCTCGGTGGCTAGCTTTGAAGTAGAAGGTCGAGTAACCCTTGATACCGATGAGGCTGTATCTGCTTTACAGGACCTTCAGCAGAAGTTAGCGGACCTCGCTAGCACCGATGCTAACCCGACGGTCACGATAGATAGCGAAGAGGCTCAACAAAACGTTGACGAGCTATCTGCAAAGCTCGAAGAACTCGACGGGGCCGAAGCGACCCCTACCGTAGAGGCTGATACCGAAGAGGCTCAAGCCAAACTCGATGAAGTCAAGGGAGATGCCGCCGAGCTCGACGGAACCGACGCCAACATAACAGTCACAGCCGATACATCCGAAGCCGATGCGAAGCTGGCCGAGACACAAGGCATGGCATCCTCGACTAATGAGACCACGGCTACTACTAGTAGCGGATCAACTGGGGGTGGGGGAGAAGGTGGCGCTGCAACTGGCGCAGGATTCGCGAGCGCCTCACATGGTGCAGAAGAGGCTAACGCCTCAGCCGAGAATCTAGGTTCGACTTTACGTTCTCTTGCCGTTACAGGGCCGATGGTCGCTACTGCTATGGGTGGCGCTTTCGCAGCCTTACCTGGCATTCTCTCGGGCGTTACTGGGGCTATTGGCGGTTTGGTCGCTGGGTTCATGGGCATATCCTCCGCGATACAGGCTTATATCGCCGTCCAGAACACGGCCAGCCAGACTGCCCTACAGATGGAGTCGATACAGATCTCGTCGGCTCAATCGATGCAGAACGCCGCTGCACAAGTGGTAAGCGCTGAAACCTCTCTATCGCAGGCTCAAGTCCAGAGCTACGATTCGGTTTATAACGCTCAAGAGCAACTTGTCATGAGTGAGCAACAATTAGAGGCCGCACAGTACGGGCAAAGAGCCTCTCAGTTAGCTTTGACCGAAGCTACCATGCAGGCCAAGTTCCAGCTCCAGGATTATCAGCAACAGATCGCGCAAATGGCTATCCAGTTGCAACAGGCGAATGAGAACGTCCAGGAAACCCGACTGGCAATGGCCGAAACATTGGGCGATCCGGCTGCTACTCAGTTACAAAGAGAACAGGCTAAGACCGCCTATCAGCAAGCTCTACAACAAGTCACCTCTCTCAAGGTCCAACAGAGTCAGTTAAGGCAAGAATACGCCCTGGCCTCATCTCTCGGAGTTAAAGGTTCTCAGCAGGTACAAGCAGCTCAACAGGGAGTAGTCCAGAGTCAATACCAGATGCAAGACGCCACTAAGGGAGTCCAGACTTCCCAAATGATGCTCTCGCAAGCTCAGGTATCGGCTCAGCAACAAATGATGCTCGCGACTCAGCAGGCTAACTTAGCTTTAAGCGCTCAGAAAGCGACAGCAGCAGAAGTAGGGATAGCTCTGGCGACTCCCATCGGGGCTTACGGGCAGTTAGACGCTGCAATGGCAGCCTTGGGGCCAGCCGGTCAACAGTTCGTCAACTGGTTCATGACCTCGTTCTACCCTGTCTTGAAACAGCTTGAGTTCGGTGCAGAAGGAGCTTTGTTGCCTGGTATCGAACGGGCTTTGACGACGATGGGGCCGTACTTCCAGGCTCTAGGACACGCCTTCGATGCCTTTGATTCGGCTTTTGGGGTGATGCTAGGGAAGTGGGCGACGTTCCTAGCATCCAAACAAGGACTAGCCGAGTTCAACGCCGCGATGAACTCAGGGCTTACGTTCATGAACGACCTCGGGACTGCGATTCTCGATCTGATGAAGGGCTTTGGTTCGTTAGCTTTAGTAGGCGGCCCCGCCACCAAAGCGATAGGGAACGCCATCGTCCTGCTCGCCCAGATCTTCGACCAATGGGCGGCGAGTCCGGCAATGAAGATACTTGTGCAAGGGTTCGATGATCTAGTCAGCGTCTTTACGACCCTCTTCCAAGCTCTAGGAGGAGCTGGAGGATTAGGGATCATTATCATGCTGGTTGGGAAGTTCTCGATCTTTGCTGACATTCTCGGCATGTTCATAACCTTCTTGCCTCAGTTGATGCCGTTGTTTATCTCGCTCTTCAACCTCTTCAAGATGATCATGACTCAAGCGATTGGTCCCCTAATGCCTCTGCTTGATTCTTTGGTCGGCAAACTCGGTGGCGCTTTAGCTTCTGCCATTATCCGGATCTCCCCAAGCTTGGTGAAGCTGGCTCAAGCGTTTCTGCAGATCGTTACCTCAGGGCTGTCGGTCCTTATCCCTCAGATTGTGGCACTTACGCCTGAGTTCGTTAAGCTCGGAAGCGCACTAGCGCAGAGCGCGGTGCAACTCATCCCCACTTTCCGTGAGTTCTTGACTATCATCGTGACCCTGATCAAGGACGGCCTTAACAACCTCATGAAGACAGTGATTAGCTTGCTACCAACCATTGTCGAAGTAGCACCGGCCATCATAGCGGTGGTGATGGCAGTGAAGATCTTGACAACCACAATGGCGATTATGAACGCCGTTATGGACGCCAATCCGATAGCGCTAATAGGGTTCGCGATCATTGCCCTGGTCGTTATTATCACCTACCTTCAAAACCACTGGATGACAGTGTGGACCGCCGTCAAAGACGCAGCGGTCGCAGTCTGGCACTTCCTGTACTCAGACGTCTTTGCCCCTCTCATCCGGTTCTTTGGGCCGATTGTGAGCGCTTATCTGAACGCCTACAAGACCCTATTCATGGACGTTTGGCATGGGATTCAAATCGTGGTCTCAGCCGTCTGGAACTTCTTGTGGGGTAACGTCTTGTCTCCGCTTGTCAAGTTCTTCGGCGGCGCGATCTCAATCGACCTCCGCTTGTTTGGGAACCTGTGGAACACGGTCTGGAACGGGATCAAAACCGTTGTACAAGATGTGTGGTCTGTGATCTCCCCGATCTTCAATGGTCTGATCAAGGGAGTGCAAATGGTTACAAACGCGATTCACGGGGTGACTTCGGTTGTCAGCGGGATAGGGAAAGGAGTCGGCGGGGCTGTTAGCTCTGTCGCCGGGTTTGTAGGCAAGCTGTTTGCAGATGGTGGATATGTTGATAGGCCGACTCCCGCTATCGTTGGCGAAGCTGGGCCAGAGGTAATTCTTCCGATCACCAACCCTGCTCGAAGCCTTCAACTCTTAAGACCTTTGATGCAACCAGGAGGCGCGTTGGCAATGGCGAGCACAGGTGGAGGAGGAGGCACACAGCAGATTATCAACCTACAAGCGATCACGACCGCCGACCCGACAATGATTGCCCGAGAAATCGCATGGGAGCTTAAAACAATGAGTGTGGCACCGTGAGCATCCCTACTCAAGCCTGCCCGGTCACGCTGCAACCCTGGCAAGGTTATTACAACGGGTGGCTATTTGGAGCTGGCACGTCTTACCCGATGCTCGAAATCCCTAAGGGCTTCGATATGGTGGCGCTCGGCTCGCAAGATTCTCAATACCCTCGCCAGACGGGTGAGATTATCGGACTCGATGTAGCTAAAGGACGTGACCTAGATCTGCACTTCTGGGTAGCTCCGGTAGGGCAGAACCCGGCCCCTGGTGGTCTTTTGAAGATCATGGAGCAAGCAGTCAGAGTGCAAGGTTACGTCGAAGATCCGTTGTGGCTTTATATCCCGCCCTGGCCGATCCTCGCTTTCATGGTTCGAGCAAGGAAGCGATCATTCCCGATTGATCTCAACTTCTCGACAGCAGGGCTAGTTAAGCCTTCGTTGTCCTTCCACGCGACCGACCCGATCGGTTACGCCAACCTTAAGACTTCCGACCTCACCGCGCCAACCGCCAACCTCTTAACGGGAGAGGACGCAACCTTTATCGGGGGGGTAGGGTCGTGGACAGGCTCGAACGTCACCCTTACAAGCACAAGCAGTGTCCCTCTTGGAACCAGTAACGCGCTCTCAATTGCGCCGATAACCAACGCCGACGCTGCTTCGATCTCGACAGCTCAAGGCACGGCCTCTCAATACCAGGTTTCAGGATTAGCTGGTCAACAGATCACAGTTATGGCCTCGATGCAGTCCGAAGGGCCCGCGATACCACCGGCTACTTTAGCTGCACCAACCGTCGCCCCAGAAGGCACAACCGGGTCTACAGTCTACGACTACTCCTTCGCAGCAGATGTTCTAGGGACGATTGAGGCATCTTCGATTGGTTCGACGTCAACCGGCAACGCGACACTATCCTCAACCAACTACAACCTGGTCGCATGGACAGCCGTTCCTCTACCAGCCGGATCATCCGGAAACCTCGTCTACGACTCGAACCTCACCAATGCAATAGCGAGTGTGGGGCCGACGTGGACTAGCTCTTCGGGCGTGGGGACGGGGGACGGGAACTTCGATGTTAGCGACGCGGGAACCAACAATGCCGCAGTTCTCTGGTACGGCACTGGGGCACAGGCTTCGTTCCAGACTTTTACATCTCAAACAATGGCGGCACTCCCAAACACGGAGTACACCGCAGCGTGCCTGCAAAACATGGCAAATGCTTCCACGAGCCAGACCACCGGGGATCAATACTCTTCACTGCGAGTGTTTGACCAAAGCGGCAACTTCATTACGCAAGTGAGCCAGGGCGCAGGGGATAGCGGGGCGACATCCGTTACATTCACGACCGCGTCCACCGTAACCGGGCTGTACATCGACGTTACGCCTTCGAACCTGGATGTTCCAACGGGCGACACGGTCTCGTGGTCCCAAATCCAGCTCACCCAGACCTCGACGGTCCAAACTTACGAGCCCGGGCCGCTCTGGACCTATGACGTCTACCGCGCTAACGCTTTGATCGGGTCAACCACTGCTCTAGCTTTCGAGGACACAGGGCAAACAGCGGGACCAGTAGGAGGGACTTTCGCCTTCCAACTCGGAGTTGAGTTCTACGATCTGGCCGGCAACTCACTCTCCATCGTCCAATCGCCCGTATTTGCCGATTCTCAGGGATTTTGGAGCCTGATTAGTTTCGCTACTAACGTTCCCTCGACCACTGCAACCCTGGCCGTAAACGTGACTACCGATGCCTTGAACGGCACGCACTATCTCTCAGATGTTGGGGTGTTTGCGATGGCTCCCTCAGCCAACCTTGCTCCCGACACCGATGTTCTGAGCACTTGGACGCTTAGCTCTGGGTTCGGGATCGCTGCTTCTCCTTTAGGTGGGAATGAGATCACCTTCAACGGCTCGGGGAGTTCGAGCGCTTCCAGCCAAGCGATCTACTTAGAGGCCCAAACCGAATACGTCATCAGTTCCTATCTCGACGCCTCCAACGCTACCGCTGGCTCGATCAGCATAGAGATAGATGGTGTCTCAGCTAGCCAAGACTATGCAAACACCGGCACGGTCTCTGCAACACTTACTCCCACAAATACGGGAATGTACCAGATAACCTACAACACTTCTTCTTTAACAGTGGGAAGTGGATTAGCAGTCAGTTTTGCTCAGCCTCAGGTAGAACTCGGCGCGACCCCTTCAACTTACGTCCCTGGGCAGAACTGGTTTCTGGGTGCAGGCACTGGGGGGTTGATCTACCCGGTCACCTATCCCGTCGTCTATCAAACCCAATCGAAGAAGTTCGTAGCACAGAACAACGGGAACTGGCCGATCTATCCACGAGTCGTGATGGTGGGACCTTTGAACCTCCCGACCTTGACCGTAGGTGCTCAATCCTTCGCATTGACCAACGGCCAAACCCCGACGATCCCAGAGGGTTACCAAGTGCAGATCGACTTCCAAACCCACATGGTGCTCTATCAGCCAGTAGGCGCTACATCGGGCACTAATCAGCTTTCGTGGGTGACGAACGACTCCACCTGGATCACTATCCCGATAGGGGGAGCTACGGTTACGTTTGCATCAGGAGCTCAAGACACCGGATCCTGCACCTTCATCTCAGCCGATGGGTGGTTCATGTGAGCGACTTTGTTGCTACCGCCATATCAATCGCTACCAACGAGGTCCTGGCAATCTTCCCTTTGGAGAGCTTTAGCTTCAACCGCCCGATCAATACGGCAGGCAGGGCGCAGATCTCAATCCAGATCAACGACCCTCGTTTCAGCCAACTGGGGATCAATATCCCGGCCAATACCGAACCGGCTAGGACGGCTTTGGTCATCACCTATCAAGGAACCCCGGTCTTTGGAGGTTTCATCAAAACCCAGATGTACACGCGATCTTCAGGCATGTTGGAGATCACGGCTAACTCGTGGTCGGACTACTTCTCTTCTCGCTTCCAAGCCGAGGACTATTCGTATACTTGGATGGCTCCGGCCGATCCAATGGCGATCATCACCCGGATTGTAGGGGATGCTTGTGCGATCTCTCAGAGTGCGTTGAACTATCAATCTGCCAACACTTACGACTTCGGGATGCCGTTTAATATCGTTCAGCAAGGCACTACTGGGCTTTTGTTCTGGATCACCGCTTCCTATCCTTCAATTCAGCTACAGATGGTCTCGATGATCCTCTCGACGCTAGTACAAATGGGCTACTTAGTAGGGTTTGACTATGCCGATGAAGTCGCCGTCGATACCAGCGTGCAGAGTGGAGTGAGTGCGGTTTGGAAGATCGCCAACCCTTATGTTGGCAAGACCCCTCAGGAATCCGGGCTAACCCTGGACCTCGGGACGGCCATAGACGTAGTGGCGACTAAAGATGGGTCGGGTGGGAAGTTTGGCAACAAGATTGTCGAAATGTCCACCGCTGCCGGGTCGATCATGGTCTATAACTCCTGGCCTCAGTCGATCAACAAGTTTGGGATCTGGGAGGTCTTGGAGATGCACCCGGACGTCAACTCCACCCCTAACGTCCAGCTAACTTTGGACGCTATGTCCGCATCGGATCTAGCTCTAGCAGCTTACCTGCAACCCAAACTACAGGTCACGTTGCCGGTCAACGATCCTTACTTACCCTTGAACGCCTGGAACCCTGGGGACTCTGTACTGGTCAAATACTCCGGCTCGGACGGGCCGATCTACGGTGGCGATCCTTTCTTACCTGCCGGGTACTCAAGGTGGTGGAGAATCATCGACGCCCGAGTAACCGTACCTTCTCATGGCGTGGCGACTCAAGAACTCACGCTGAACATCGTTCCATCGCAAACACCGGAAGAGAGCGGGCTGTAATGCCAAGAGTAACCTCTAACAGCGCCGCGCAGCTAACCCAGATCATCTCGACCATGCAAGCTCAGCTACGAAGCGTAATGAGCCAGCC
>DAHZQE010000051.1:0-3731 GCA_027409005.1 Ferrimicrobium sp.
ATTAACCAGACATATGGAGCGTTGGGATACACCGTAGGACCAACAGTGCAGGCGACGCTGCTCGATGGTCCCGTTGTCAATCCGCAGACGCTAACAGAGGGAGACCTGGTGTTTTTCGGAACTCCAAATAATCCGATGGACGTTGGTATCTGTCTAAGCAACGCCAACGGGAGCGCCAGCGTACTCGTCTCGCCGACACAAAGCGCACAGGTGCCAAAGGTAATTGCCTTTACCCCAACCATTGGAACGGGAGTGTCAGGGCTGGACACGTCGAGTGTCGCTAAGGAACAATTTTTAGCTGTGACCGCTCCGCAGTAACTAACAGGACGGTACGGGCAGCACTATGTGTGGAAGGAGTCAATCGTGGCAGGTCAAGGCGGCGGCAACGACAATATCGATTTTTGGGGAATGCTGCTGGCTATAGCCATCGGTGCGCTCGCCGTCCTCTCGGCATTTAGCTATGCAGCGGTATTTCTCGCATCGTTAGTACTTCACATGCACATCATCAGAGGGATGCACTGGACGCTCTTTGCAGGGTATGACCTGATACTGCGACGACGGTCACTGCCCCTACTGGTCGACGCTAGCCAGCGGAGGTTTGTCTCACCTGTCGGGTCGCTGGTAACGCTGATTGTTTTGATCCTGGCACTCGCCTGGGTTGCATGGAGACTGCTGACGTCCCAGCACAAGCTAGCGAGCTTCTATCATAAGGGATCCGCAAAGAAGCGCCAGAAAGAAAAGGCGCTAGAGAAAGAGCGCAAGACTGCATTTGCCACAAGCAAGGACATCGCAGCGCACTACAGCAAACGAGCGGTGCTCGAAAAGGCAAAGATTGTAAGGCCAGACCTAGTGCAAAAGGGGACCCTTGAGAAGGTCAAGCCGTCAGCATATGCGTTCTACTTAGGCAAGGACAGCTACTACCACCAAGACATCTACAGCTCGCTCGAGGACACCATCATGATACTCGGGCCACCCCGAATGGGTAAAGGCGTCTACTTTGTCAACAACTTCATCGTCTCCGCTCCGGGGCCTGTAGTGGCAACCTCAACACGCGACGACACGGTAAAGATCACGGCGCTAGCAAGATCACGCCCAGGCGTAGACGTGTGGGTCTTTGACCCTCAAGGGGAGAGCAACCTCGTTGGGTACGGCACCAAGCCCTTAAGGTGGTCGCCCCTCGTAGGGTGTCACGCACAAAGCGTCGCTAGCTCACGAGCACGCATCCTCGTAGAGATGTCGTCAGGACTCTCAAACGAAGGAGGCAACGGAGGCTTCTTCAACAACAACGCCATCGCAATTCTGCAGAACTGGTTTTTAGCAGCGGGAGCAACAGCACTGCCGGAGTACCAGGCGCAGGTGAACAAGGAACTGAAGAGTGAGGGCAAACCACAGCTCAGTCCAGACGAGATAGAAGTGAAGATGGACAAGATAGTTGCGTGGTCACAGAACCCACAGACCTACGTACCGCGACAAATACTAGAGAGGGCCGCCCAGGTGTTCGCAAACACACCCACGGCCACCCAGTGGAGTTCCGCCGCTCAGGCAGCATCCCAGTCGGGTGCGTTAGCAAAGGAGACACAGACCAACATTGAGCAAACGATACGGACAAGCCTGTCCGTATTTCAAGACACGCGAATACTGGAACAGTGTACGCTCCCAGTCCGGGAGTCCTTCGACGCAAAAATGTTCCTGACTCGCAGGAACACCCTGTACCTAATTGGATCGACAATGGAGCAACAGAGCGTCGCTCCAATCATGTCAGTGCTACTGAATGAGATCATCGAAGCGGCAAGAAATAGAGGCAAGAAGCATCCGTCGTCGCGATGCATCCCGCCGCTCGCTCTCATCCTCGACGAGATCGCTAATATTGCTCCGATCAAGACTCTGCCTGGGATACTTTCAGACGGATCCGGTAGCGGCATTTGCACGGTGACCGTCTGGCAGAGCAGAAACCAAGCTCGCGACCGCTACGGCGACAAGGCCGCCGAGGCTATATGGGAAAGCTCGCTGTGCAAGATTCTTTTGGGCGGAGGCACTGCTACTCAGGACCTAAACGACTGGGAAAAGTTCATCGGGCAGATCACTGAGTCCACTAAGTCGGTATCAAAGTCCGACGGCGGAAAGCAGACGACCACATCGGAACGTGACCTCTCCGCCTTGGACGCCACGCAACTAAGGCAACTACCGAAAGGCGTAGCGATGGTGCTGTCGCGGAACCTCCCAGTGGTCAAGGTGGACTGCATGCCCCACTACGAAACGACGTGGTACAAAGAGGCACAAGAGCAACGCTCCGCCTCTTCGCAGCAATGAGCGAACGTTGCAAACGGACGGCCGGATCGCCGTTAACGAGACCCACTCACCCAAAACCCCGCCGCCCGACGGAAGGCACTCACCGACCCTGCGAGTCCACGGACTAGGACCCAACGCTAGTGCCCGGTTCCGTGCGTGAACACGAAGCCGGAGCGGGCGCAGCGCTAAAACTAGCGATCCAGTGGCGTCTGGGCGACATTGTCTTCGAGATACCTGCGAAGATCACGCTCGTAGATTGTGTAACCGGATTTAGCGTCAGGGTCGCGGTCGATGACCCACGACGTATAGTTGTCATCCTCGTGGCTTGAAGCCGAGCAAGACAACGGGAGAGTTTGGTCTATTATCCCGATAATGCCCTGGAGAGTCGCCTGGAAACCCGCTACGGCGTTGACGTCTGTCGTGCCCGACACCAACGGAAGGTGGGCAAAGTAGAGTCCCGTAAGAAGGTTGACTACTCGGGGATGTTTGTACCAACACGGCAGGATCTTGTTTGCCATGTTCCACTGCTTCAACAAGATGTCGCGCACAAATGCATCGAGTTCAATGAAGGCATTGATCCGCTCATCGGGCGAGAGGATCCAAATGTAAGGAACGTTCCATTCAGGGAATTGCGTGTCTCCAAAGACTGGTTCCTCGTCCATGCCGTACTGCCCGCCGCCTACGCCCGCTGAGCGGGTGTAGGCCTCGACCTCCGCTAGTTCGGCAGCAGTAAGACCCGGCACCCCCCATCGCGTGTCTAAGGGCGTCTGAGGGGCAGCAGCGGGCCGACTAGGGGGACGGGGAGACTGAGAAGTCGGTGTCGGTGTCGGCTCAGGATAAGACAACTGAGGGCCGGCATCGTCGTAAGAGTCAGCGAGAACATCATCGCTCAGCATGTCACACTGAGGGAACGGGGTAATGGTGAGGTCGACATAAGGCAAGGGAGTGAACACCAACTCCCTCTCGTTCGCAAACGCACACATCTCTGTAAGCGTGGCCTCTAGCGGTACGCGATATTCCCGCACTAACAACACTGCGGCATCGGATACCGTGTTGGTCGCCTCGATGTCCTCCTTGAGCTTTGTGTCGATACCTGCCATCAACGCATGAGTCATCTGGATCAGAGCGACAACATCCTTGCTGCGCCGAAAGGTGCCAGCAGTGGCCATTTTGAATTGTGTTTGAAACTGAGTCGAAGTGACGTACTCCGCCAGAACTGACTGATGCGGAACGGAAGACTCGGCCATGGTAGTAACCCCTTTAGATGCAATCGACTGTGGCTATAAATAGCATGCCACTACAGTGTCTGGCTATGCGTCGGACCACTATCACCACCGTAGTTGACGGGTCGCAGGGATTCTTGCAAATCGGCGATTTTGGCAACATCCTCAACGAATTTGTCGCTCAATACATACCGGATCTCCTCGATCGCTGCACCCAAA